>CALKXZ010000439.1 GCA_938003775.1 uncultured Granulosicoccus sp.
TGTCGGCGCTCTCTCCGGATGCGGTTTTGCAGTTGATCCTCATGGTTCCTTCCACGGGGAGCCTCCTGCCGTCCGCGACTTTGAGGATGGGTCGGACTAGTCTATTGATGATGATGTTGTTCTTATTTACAAATGAGGGACGTGGTGCAGCCAGTGTCGGGGGTTCCCTTGACCCTGGCCAGTGACTTGCCGTTCTGGGCTAGTCACATGTTGAGGAGTGGGGCCTCCGTGCCCCGGTCCCTTGCGTGGGAGACTGAGCCGATCAAGATGTCCAGTGAGGTAAAAACACGGGTTGATCAAATGTGGTCACAACTGGGTATATAGCCATCGGCTGTTCGCTACAGACTTCTCGGCTATGGGTCCTGGCGTAATAATGACGCCCAGAAACGCCCTGGCTGGTTGAGCCGCTAACACCCGCAGACTGTCACACTACGTCAACAATTTCATTGTTTACACTTTGTAAAGGTTTGCTGTCGTACCATAAGGATCTGGGTAGCCGTGCGTGAAAACGGTGTGTTGTACAGTAGTTCTGACAGGTATCCAGGCAGCGCTGTACAAAGACTCGTTCATTGTCACGATTGCTTGATTCTCGTATCGTTCGTAGCTAGCGCAAGAGGTCTTGATGGTAAGCAGGGCAGGTTGGGTACAACAGCAACGAACCGGCATCAGCTTCGATGAGCTGACCTCCATGGTGGCTGAACTGGTCGTTTGCCACGAAGCCGCAGCAGCTCTTGAGACCACGCGCGCTGCGTCAGTCATTGAATCTTCAACAGAACCGCAGTGGGCAACGGATTGGTGCTCCGCAAGTGGTCGTACTCGTGTGGTTAGACACGGCAGCAGTGCATCACTGCACAGCGTTTTAAATCAGGTACCCGATGCCATCTCGGCTGAATACGATGTACTGTTTCTAGATGCCTGTGTATTTTCTTGGTGCGATTACTTATGGCCGCACCTAAACCCCAGTGATGCGCACCGTTATCCAGATGGCATGGTTTACATGCCCGACGCGTGTCTTACTGAGTTAATGAATTTCCACGTGCAGCATAATACTGCGTGGCTTCGACGTTTTCATCATCAGTCTTGTCGCGAATCGGGTCTCGAACAGGTAAAGGTCCGTCATCCACGGATAAGGTCAAGCACTACCGCCAGCATCCAGATTAATAAAATTGGCGTAATGACTCAGACGAACTGAGTCCAGCTCTTGCAAGCGCGTAGCCATTTGACGAGCAGGCAATGGTTCGGAAAAGTGATAGCCCTGATAACCCTCGCAGCCTTCCGAGGCCAGTAGAGGCAACACATTACCATCCTCCACACCTTCAGCGATAACGCGAATTCCCAGCGTTCTGGCCAGCGCGATAATACTCTTGATAACAGTCACCGCATGCGGGAACCGCGAGATATCGGCAATAAACGAACGGTCAATTTTCAAGTGATCCAGCGGTAATTGGCTTAGGTAGGCCAAAGAGGAATAGCCAGTACCAAAATCATCCAGCGATATCTGAACACCCAGCCGCTTAATGTCGTTGATGATATCGGTTTCGATAGTTTGTACCAGAGCCGATTCGGTAATCTCCAGTATAAGGCTATCGGGTCGCATCCGATGTTTGTTTAGTATGGCTTCCACACGTTGGGCAAAACGAGGCATACCTAACTGCCGAGCCGATACATTAACGGACATAGTAGTGGCCGGTCCGATAAGACCTTTTCTTAACCAAATACGGTGCTGACCACAAGCCTGTCCAATAGCCCACTCGCCAAGCTCGCCAATTAATCCTGTTTCTTCCAGTACATCAATAAAGGCACCGGGACTAACATGTTCGCCAGAATCTTGTGGCCAGCGAAGTAATGCCTCAAATCCTAACAGGCGCGCCTCTTTGATCAGCAGCTGAGGTTGATAAAACAACTCAAAATCCTGACGATCTACTGCACGGCGCAGGCTGGTGATCAGTACCGAGCGATCCCGCTGTGCCTGATCCAGCTCAGGGGTAAAAAATACATGACGTGAACGGCCCGATAGCTTTGCCCGATATAAAGCCACATCAGCTTGCTTGATCAATGTACTTGAATCAGGTAGTTGACTGGTTTGTGTACCGGTAGCCAATGCTATACCGACACTGGCCGATACATACACTTCTTCCATTTGTAAAAGAAATGGCTGCTTGAGCGCGTACACGATGGCATCAGCCACTATGCTTGCGTCTTGGCTATTGTCCAGCGTGTGCAGTGTTACGGTAAATTCATCGCCACCGAGTCTGGCAACGCTATCCTCATCACGGACAGTGTGACGTATTCTGCGTGCCACCTGTTGTAGTAGCTCGTCACCCGCGTCATGACCCAGTGTGTCGTTAACTGCTTTAAAACCGTCTAAATCAATGAACAGTAGTGCAATGATGCCATGTGGTGTGCGTGTTTCCAGTGCATGGTGTAGGTGATCTAAAAAACTGGTTCGATTGGGTAATCCTGTCAATGCATCATGATGAGCGATTTGTTCGAGTTGTTTCTCTGCCAGATAGCGTTCGGTGACATCCATGATGACCACTAAACTACCTGTTAGCCCTTTGAGTGAATTGAGCAACCCAGTGGCACTCATACTGACCCACACGGGTTTCTCATTGGACGACACCAAGCGAACAACTTCGCGAAAGGTGTGACCTTCGATTAACGCATTGCGCATGTCCATCAGTGTTTGCGCCCGATCATCCGCGTGTAGCGCATCAATCCAGCCACTACCAACGTTTTGTTCAAGAGACTGTCCACTGAGTTGGCACCACATGTCATTGGCGTAATCACATGTCCACTCTTCATTGAGTTTGACAATACCCACTGGTGCCAGCTTGGTCAGAGTTTTGTATTGCACCACGGTGTTTTGTAAATCACGTGCCGATTGAATTCGGTCACTGATATCGCTAATGACCAGTGTGGTAAAAACCTGTTCCTTGCTTCGGGTGTGAAACACGGCAAGTTCAACGGCAAATCGTTGGCCATCTGCTTTTAGCGCGTTTACGTTATTGATACGAAACGGACGTGCATCGTGAACGCGTAATGTATTGTGATAAGTTGCTGCTTTCTCTTGCAATGTCTCGAGCACGTTCTGCGGCATAAAAATACTTACCGATGAGCCCAATGCTCGATTGGTTTCAACGCCGAACATTTTTTCGCAAGCTGGATTGAATGCAGTAACCTTGGCATGTTGGTCAATCGTCATAATGCCGTTGAAAGAGGCATCGAGCAGCGTGATCAGTTGCCGACTGGTTTGACCAATATCAGCAATGACATTGTTGATTCCGCGATTGACAATACTGTTGATGTGAACCCTGATGAAGGCATCCAGCATCGATTGCAGGCGATTTACTAACACCAGATCAAAACGCTGTTCGGCATTAGCCACAAACAGCAGCGCTTGTACGGCTGAATTCTCACGAACAGGCAGTAATGCAAAAGAACGAATACGGGGGTGGCAACTGGGTAGGTTGGCCGTCAACATACTGGCAGCATCATTGGAGAAAGTTGCCTTCATGCTGTTGACGACTTCTAGCAGTAGGCTATCGGGTTGCCGATTAAGTAGCGTGTCATGCTGTCTGGATATGGCACCTCCAGGCTCTAAGCAGGCCACTGCATCCAGGGTCACAAGATCCTCGGACTCTATGCGTAGCACGCAACCATAATGCGAATCAGTGAGCCGTAAAGCCTCAATAATCAGCTCTTCTCCCAGCTCACGCAGAGACAGGCCTCGCGCAACACGGTCACCGACTCTTTCGAGAAACCGGCTCTGTATGTTGTCTACTGCCTGCCGTACCTCATGATCAGCACGTCTTTCTGTACTGGTTGCACTCACGCGAATATCGGATCCTTTAACGTGTCCACAGGCATCAGCCTTTGAATACGTTGGTTAGTATTAAGACAGGAGAAGAGGGAGTGTTTATACAGCGTGTAGTGTAGTGCACATGAGGCATTGTGCGCTTACTGTAGGGTTTTATACCTGCAGTTTCTTATAGGTATGATGGGTGATTGCAGTTGAGCGACAGAATCGTGCCAACATAAAATGGAGTCAACTGGTGAACATCGTGTCTGCTTAATTTGATAACGTGATTTGACCGAACAGCGCGCTATGCACTAACGCTGGCCTCTATCATCAATCCATCTTTGCAGTTGTACCAGCTGTCCTTCATCACCGGCTGGGTTGGCTATATAAAGGCGTTGGGTAAAACCACTTTGCAGCGCGTAATCGGCACAACGTTGGCTGTTGACAACCAGTGGCAGCTGACGCAAAGCTGGTAGGTAGTCGGCGGCTATGAGTATCAGATTCTGCAGAACCTCATTACTCGTAACACTCACAATATCGGGTGCAGGGTCTGTGAATATTTCCTGAATAACGGATGAGTCAGTAACCGGCTTTCGCCGCTGATAGACATCAAAAGTGGTTACCTGCCAATGCCATTGTTGTAATTGCGCTTGTATCAAGCCTCGACCACCGACCCCTTTTATGATCAGCATTCGAGCCGGTGAGTGGTGTTGTATCTGTGTGAGATACGATTCACTGTTATAGGGGGCACATGGTTTTAGCGATACCGCTTGCCCAAGTTGTTGCAGTGCTTTTTGGGTGCTGGCACCAATGGCGTGTACGGCCACATCCGACCAGGGCAGCGGACGTTGCCGGTGCGCGTGGGTCACAGCATTGACGCTAGTGAATAGAACACAGTCAAATACTGAGTGCAGATCGTGCTGTAAATAGCGATTCGGGTCGGCGGGCACATTCTCATTCTTGATACCCGTATCAGTGGCTTCGATCAACAGACACGGCAAGTGGGAGACCTGCAATCCGAGTTGCTGGCAGGCTTGGGCAAATGGCCGATATTGATCGGTTGCGCGGGTAATCAGAATGTGCGGCTGAGAGTGCGTCATGCAGGCAGTGTACTGAAACACTGAGCGCTATATCATATAGGTCCACAGTGATGCCATCTCTGGCATTCTCATTCAGGCCGTTGCCAGACTACTGGTGAAAGTAATCGATATGAACAGTTCTGATTCATCCCATCCGACTTCCCGTCCAGCCGCTGGAAAAACGGCTACAGACTCATCCGAGGCTGTGACCAATACACAATGGGGCGGCCGATTTTCCGAATCAACTGACCAATTCGTGCAGGCGTTTACCGCGTCGGTCACGTTTGATCAGCGTCTGTATGCCCAGGATATCGCTGGCTCACGGGCCCACGCCACGATGCTGCAGCGAAGCGGTGTGTTGAACCAGGAAGACCTTGTGGCCATACAGGAAGGTCTGAATGATATTGAAGCGGATATTCGGGCGGGTAAATTTCAGTGGTCCGTGGCATTGGAAGATGTGCACATGAATATAGAAGCTGCGCTGACTGCCCGAATTGGTGATGCAGGGAAACGGTTGCACACCGGTCGATCCCGCAACGACCAGGTTGCTACTGATATTCGGCTGTATTTGCGTGATGCCTGTGATCAAGCAGCGAGTGAATGCACGCGATTACTCGAAGGTCTGCTGGATTTAGCAGGCTTGCACGCTGCCACCATCATGCCTGGTTTCACTCATTTACAAACGGCTCAACCCGTGACCTTTGGACATCATGTGATGGCCTGGTTTGAAATGCTGCTGCGTGATCTGGAGCGTCTGGGTGATACCCGTCGTCGACTTAATCGAATGCCACTGGGTGCCGCTGCACTGGCGGGAACCTCCTACCCAATTGATCGAGAAATAACGCGCGAACTACTCGGTTTCGACGCGCTATGTGAAAACTCACTGGATGCGGTCAGTGATCGTGACTTTGCCATAGAATTTACGTCGAATACGGCTATTTGTCTGATGCATCTGTCTCGAATAGCTGAAGAGCTGGTGCTTTGGATGTCTGCACAGTTTCGCTTTATCGATTTACCGGACCGATTCTGCACCGGCTCGTCAATCATGCCACAGAAGAAAAACCCCGATGTACCTGAGTTGGTGCGCGGTAAAACCGGTCGCGCCTATGGCAATCTGATGGCCTTGTTGACCCTCATGAAAAGCCAGCCGTTGGCCTACAACAAGGACAATCAGGAGGATAAGGAACCGTTGTTCGATTCAGTGGACACCTTGCTTGGGTGTGTGCGTGCATTTGCAGATATGCTGCCGGCCATTGAAGTTCGTCACGAGGCCATGCGCTCAGCTGCGCGTGCCGGGTTCTCAACAGCCACGGATCTGGCCGATTATCTGGTGTGCAAAGGTCTAACGTTTCGAGATGCGCACGAGGTGGTTGGGTCCGCTGTGGCCTACGGCGTCGCCCATGAGCAGGATCTTGCTGATATGCCGTTGACGATTCTTCAAGGTTTTAGCGATCAGATAGAGCAGGACGTATTCCAGGTGCTAACTCTGGAGGGCTCGGTCAATGCCCGTGCGCATGTGGGCGGCACAGCCCCGGCTGCAGTTAAGCAGGCTATTGAGCGGGCCAGAGCGCGTTTAGACACTGCCTACATGCCGAACTGACGTTTCAACCACACGGATATGTCGGCAACTTCCTCAGCACTGACGCTGTGCATGATGTCGTAGTCATGCCAGTCTATCGAGACATTGTGCTGCCGCAGCACATCACGCGATTGTTCGGCATGTTGAATCTGGATCACGTCGTCGTGTCTGCCGTGCGCCATAAATACCGGTGTATCAGAGTTCTCTGGCGTGATAGCTGGTAGTGCCGTGTCTTGAATGGGCAGATAAGTGGATAGAGCCAGAATACCGCCGAGCCTGTGTTGGCCGGTTAGCCCGGTATACAGTGCAATGGCGCCGCCTTGCGAAAAACCGGCTAATGTAATTCGGTTGGCTGCTATTCCACCTTCAATCTGTTGTTCGATTAGGTCGGAGACAAAACCTGCCGATTGCTGTATGCCGTCGATGTCCTGCTCGCGACTACCAAAATCCAGTGACGTAATGTCGTACCAGCCGCGCATAGCTGCGCCGCCATTAATTGTGATGGGTCTGACCGGGGCGTGTGGGAATAGAAACCTGACGCCTGGCCGTTGCAGAAGTTGTAACTCAGGCACGATCGGTTCGAAGTCGTGTCCACTGGCGCCCAGGCCATGCAGCCAAATAACCGCGTAGTTGCACTGGTCGGCAGTGGTGATCTCGATACAATCGAGCAATTTCTGAGACATGGGAAAGACGTTGCTCGCAGCGGTATCGGATGCGGTGCGAGTATACTCCATAGCTCCACGTTCGAGAGTGTTCGGATGAGTGTTCTTAATTGCGCAGTAGGGTCCGAGAATTTTGTGTTGAAACTGGGTGTCACACTGGTGTGTGTCTGCACACTCAGCGCCTGTGGCAATAAGGGTGATCTGTTTCTCATTCCGGATGCCATGACACAGGAAGATCTACTAGGACTGGAACAGGTGTTGAACGCCGACGATATACCCACCGCCAGCCCGACCGAGATTGACGATGATGCGGTATTCATTGAAATTGAACCGTTACGACGAGAAGTGCCTAAAGCCAAGCAATAAACAGGGTGCTTAAGCGGCAGCAGCTTTATGCCGGAGGTTAGCGATTACTCTATGAATCGTGCAGATTTGTACCCATCCCTTTAAAAAAGACGTTTCGACAAACACACAATGACCCCCTTTCATCGACAATCTGGCTCGCTGCATTGCAACGATTTGAGCTTAAGTTCGCTTGCTGAACAGTTTGGTACGCCACTCTATGTCTACAACCGAACGGCGATAGAAACTGCGTGGCAAGAGTTTTCCGACGCATTGCAAGATCGGAAACACCTGATTTGCTATGCCGTCAAGGCAAACAGCAATCTGGCCGTACTCGATACGCTGGCACGTCTCGGCTCCGGTTTTGACATTGTCTCTCTCGGCGAACTCAAGCGAGTTCTGGCCGCCGGTGGAAAGCCTGAGAAGATTGTGTTTTCAGGCGTGGGCAAAACGACTCAAGAGATGGAATCAGCGCTGGAGGTGGGCATACGTTGTTTCAATGTGGAGTCCGACTCAGAGCTGTCACGTCTGGCTGATGTCGCTGCAGCACACGGTACTGTTGCTCCGGTATCGTTGCGCATCAATCCAGATGTAGATGCAAAGACGCATCCGTATATTTCAACTGGCCTGAAGGAAAATAAGTTTGGTATCAGCATGGCTGATGCAATGGACTGCTACCGCCGCGGCGCCGAATCTAACCATCTGGCTTTGCGTGGTATTGATTGCCATATTGGTTCCCAACTCATGCATCTGGAACCCTACGCCGATGCTGTGAAATTGCTGGTTGAAATGGTCGACAGGCTATCGGCAGAGGGCATTCATTTGTCGCATATTGATGTTGGTGGTGGTCAAGGTATTCAGTATTCAGCGCACGACTCAACACTGGATATCACCAGCTGGGCGCAATGTGTCAAAGACGCTGTTGGACAGCGGCCATTGGAAATTATGGTAGAGCCAGGCCGGTACATTGTTGGTCAGGCCGGTGTATTGCTGACTCGCGTGGAGTACCTGAAGAGCAACGAAGGGCGTCATTTTGCGGTTGTTGATGCCGCTATGAATGATCTGATTCGACCGGCACTCTACGATGCCTGGCAGGCTATAGAGACGGTGGAGACCTTAGATAGAGAGCCTCGGCTTTATGATGTGGTCGGCCCAGTCTGTGAATCGGCCGATTTTTTGGGCAAGCAACGGACTCTGGCTATTGCAGAACACGATCTATTATGTGTGCGTTCCGCTGGCGCCTACGCATTTGTAATGAGCTCTAATTACAACACCCGTCCTCGTGCTGCCGAGGTCATGGTTGATGGCGATTCAGCCCATTTAGCACGAGCCCGAGAGCAGGCGACTGACTTATTTGCCGATGAATTTTTACTGCCATGAAGCCTATTGAATTTACCAAGATGCACGGTCTGGGCAATGACTTCATGGTCATAGATGACTTGCAGCAACAGTTAAAAATCAGTAGTGAACAGATTCGTCAATTAGCCGACCGGAACACTGGAGTTGGTTTTGACCAGCTTCTGGTTGTCAGCCCTCCGACCGTGGACGATGCAGAATTCGACTACCGAATATTCAATGCTGATGGCGATGAGGTTGAGCACTGTGGCAACGGTGCGCGCTGTTTCGCTCGTTTTGTAAGTGATCGCCGCCTGACTACCAGCCAATCCATCCGGGTCAATACACTGATGGGTGTTATTACACTTGTTTTACAGGCTAATGGTGAGGTAACGGTGCGTATGGGAGTACCGGAATTTGAACCAGCCAACATACCGTTCATTGCCACTAAGCAGGCATTGTTTTATGAACTGGAGGTTGCTGGTGAGGCATTGTCAGTCGGTGCGGTGGGCATAGGTAATCCACATGTGGTTATCCGCGTTGAGGATGTCAATACCGCCGAGGTGGAGCGCCTTGGTCCGTTGCTGGAGAGGCACCCGAGTTTTCCCAATCGGGTTAATGTTGGGTTCATGCAGATTATTAATCGTCAGCATGCTGCGCTGCGCGTATACGAGCGCGGGGTCGGTGAGACTAAAGCCTGCGGTACTGGTGCTTGTGCGGCTGTTGCAGTAGGTCATGCGCAAGGTTTACTTGACAATTCAGCAGTTGTGAGCTTACCCGGTGGCGACTTGAGACTGAATTGGCTAAATCGTGAGACATCAATTGAAATGACGGGACCATGTTCTACAGTCTTTGAGGGACTTACGAAAATATAGAGAAAAATGCAACCTGAACAATCCGACCTGAGCGCCGTGCTTACCGATGAAGCGGTACTGGGATTTCTGACCAGCCACCCAGAATTTTTTGTCAGCAATCAAGCCATCCTGCCAAGGTTGCGTATTCCTCACGAGTCGGGTGGTGCGGTTTCACTGATTGAGAAACAGGTTAGCGTTTTGCGTAACAAGTGCGGCACGCTGGAAAATAGCTTGCGCGACCTCATCGCGGTTGCCAGAGAGAATGAGAATCTGCATCAACGATTGCACCTGTTAATCCAGGAAATTATTTCAGCCACAACGCTTGAACAGATCGTAAAGTTGACACGGTGCAGTTTGCGCGAAAATTTTAACGCCGACGATGTACAGCTGCTGCTGGTGGCCAGCAAACCTAAGCGGGTAGCGGCCAAGAAAAACACTGCCAGCGACACGACCAAAGCGGGCACCAAGACTGAGGTTCCCAAAACCACGGCGACCAAAAAGCCTGCCACTCGTGCTCGTAAAACCAAATTGGTTGAAGGCCTACAAGTGGTTGCTCCTAACGATAAACGCTTGAAATTGTTTGCCGAATTGTTTGACTCAGCACAGACTCAGTGCGGACTACCTAGTGCTGAGCAACTTGAATGCTTTGTGGGCAAGAACGTTTCTAACATCGCATCGGCTGCAATGATTCCGCTGTATCACGAACGTCAATTGGGAGTCATCATGCTAACTAGTCGTGATGAATCTCGCTTTTCATCGGGTAAGGGCGTTATGTTCCTCAATCAATTGGGTGAGCTGCTATCCAGGCGTTTGCAAACCTACGGTGCGATCGCACCCGCGGCTGCAACGTGAGCGTCTTTGATGCGTCCATCGATCACTACCTCGAGGACTTACGCGTAGCGCGGCGGTGTTCTCCGCATACTGTGAGCAACTATGCGCGGGACCTTAAAGCAATTGCCCGTTCAGCTGCTGCCCGAAAAATTGAGAGCTGGCAGGCCATTCACAGCAACGATGTGCGAGCCATAATTGCCGAACAACATCGTGATGGTATCGCTGGACGCTCCTTGGCCCGACGGCTATCGGCGTTGCGCGGTCTGTACAACTTTCTCATTGGCCATGGTCAATGTGACGTCAACCCTGCACAGGATGTGTTGGCACCCAAAGATAAAAAGGCACTGCCTGCAACGCTCAACCCAGATGAGGTCAATCGTCTGCTGACACAAAACCTGAATGATCCGATGATTTGTCGTGATCTGGCCATGTTCGAACTGATGTACTCCTCCGGACTACGGCTGGCAGAACTTGTGAATATTGATCTGGTGGATCTGGATCTGAGTGTTGGGCAGGTAAGAGTCACGGGTAAGGGTGGTAAGGTGCGCGACCTACCAGTGGGTGAACATGCGGTCACGGCTATTAATAAATGGTTGGGCTACCGACGATCCCTGCCTGGCGCGGATGATAGGGCGGTTTTTTTGAGCTCTCGCGGCAAACGCATTGCCCCGCGTACGGTACAGATGAGACTGAAAAAGCTGGCGGAATCGCAAGGACTGGAACGCGATTGTTACCCGCATATGCTGCGACACTCATTCGCCAGTCATCTGCTGGAGAGTAGTGGTGACCTACGGGCGGTGCAAGAACTGTTGGGCCATGCAGACATCGGCACCACGCAAATTTATACCCATCTGGATTTTCAGCACCTAGCGCAGGTCTATGATGAATCTCACCCTAGAGCACGTAAGGAGCAGGTTGTCGAGGACGGCTAAAATTCATGACGGCGCCCCTGGGTTTGCAAGCTGTGCATCCACCAATGAGAATTGATTGAACAACCCGTTAGCCTGTAGACATTTGCGAAGCTGAACTCGTCTGGATCGACTGCCTTGCGAAGCTGTTAACTTGTCGCCAGCGTGGTAAAGGTACGCAGGTACTAGCATGGTTTGAAGAACACGATTTTGAATTTTACAGGCTATGATCAGAGCGTTCTCACCAACGCCCACGTCGCCGTTAGTGTCTGTGTCACCCGATGTTGTGTCCCCGTTGCCAGCCACTGTGACCAGCTCGTCTCTGACGATGTGCACCGGTAATACGCTAGTGGCTAGAAATTCAACACCCATGGTTATACCTTCACGCTCCAAGGCGCGTACCCATCTGACCACGCCCAGCGAGGCGTTAATTTTACCGCTGTCGGCTGTATCAGGCTGACGCAGTGCAACGTTAGGTACGGTGACACTGACCAGTTCCCCGACTTGTACCAGTCCTGCCCGGCACATATCATTGTGCAGCTGCATGCCCTGTGTGGATTGGTTCATCATGATCCAACCGGATGCCTCGTCCGTTGGCGTCTCGGTAGGGCGATACAGCAAATGAGCACAAACCTCCTTATGGCCAAATACGACACGCTGGCTAGTGTGCGTGACTTTACGGGCGGTGCGTCTATGTCGGGTTCGCGATAATGCAACGTGCAACCGCGCTAATGATTGTCTCTCTAGTGTGTCGCTTCCTAATGCACTGGTAGCACTGGTATGTACGCGGGTCGAATGCTTATCAATGTGATAAAGCACCGGGGCTATGCTAAACCAGCGTACATCGGTAGGCCGATTGCTTAATAAACTCAACGCAGGTTCGGGTCTTGATCCTTGCGTTAAGTTGATGGCGTAGTCTGCGCTGTCAAGGCCGGCTGAGTCGCGATTCTTCTCGATATGAATATCACTGACACAGGTTTTGAGAAAGTCTAAAACCAAGGACAGCTGGCGCACACGTTGTTGAGCCAGGTCAGACACACTGACCAGCAGGATAAACCGGTAGTGATCTAGCAGCGAGAGAAGCTCTGAGCCTTGGCGAGCCGAGAGCAGTTTGTGTTCCTCGGCCAGTGCATAGAGCTGATGAGCATCGCGTATTAAAGCATCGGGAATGGGACGGTAGGCATGGATGACGGACTCTGCTTGGCGGGCAAGTGCCTGCATGGCACGACGTGCATCGTCAGCCAGCGGCGAATCACTGTCCGAGAGTAATATCTTGAAAGCGAACGCTTCTTCTCGCAGCAATGCATCACGTAGTCGTGCACTGCGGGAAAAAACCCGCGTCAGCGGCAATGGTTGCGCATGGCTCAGTTCGGTCAAATATTCGTGCAATTCTCGCAGAATTGGAATGAAGCAGCTGAGTACCGCCCGGCGCTGGCCGACATCGTTGTGCAGACGGTTGCTGTGTTTGAGTCCACGGTAGATCTCACGGGCATCGGTTTCGGATTCCAGCGGATGTAGTTCTTTGAGCCAAGCGGCAACACCGTCTGGGTTAACCGGAAAACTACCGGTGTCAGCGACGGTACGTTGGGGAACAGTCAATTGCATGTTTCAGAGGCTAACACGAAGACGAGGCTAGTTTAGATCGCGCCGAGTGACCAATCAGCAGGTAAACTGGACACTCACGAGAGAGAGGATAGAAGTTGTGGAACAGTTCCGCGGAACCACCATCTGCTCAGTGCGCCGAGGGAATCAGGTGGTCATTGGTGGTGATGGTCAGGTCAGCATGGGTAATGTGATTATGAAAGGCAATGCGCGCAAAGTGCGGCGTCTTTATCGTGATAAGGTGCTGGCCGGATTTGCGGGTGGTACCGCAGACGCCTTTACCTTGTTCGAACGTTTTGAGGCCAAATTGGAGGCGCATAATGGACAACTGACTCGCGCAGCTGTGGAACTGGCAAAAGACTGGCGTACCGATCGATTACTCAGGCGGCTCGAAGCCCTGCTGGCAGTGGCTGACGAAACAGCCTCACTGGTGATAACCGGAAATGGCGATGTCATTGAACCCGAAGGTGGGATCATTGCGATAGGTTCAGGCGGTGACTTTGCCAAGTCGGCAGCTCGGGTTTTGCTGGAACATACCGAGCTCAGCGCAGAACAGATTGTTCGTCACAGTCTTGAAACCGCGGCAGATATCTGCATCTATACCAACAACAACCTCACCATTGAAAAACTGGACTTCTAATCGTTTATGTCCAACATGACCCCGCGCGAGATCGTTCAAGAGCTCGACAAACATATTATCGGTCAGTCCAGTGCCAAGCGCGCTGTGGCCATTGCGCTGCGTAACCGCTGGCGTCGACAGCAGCTGGACGAAACGCTGCGCAATGAAATAACGCCGAAAAACATTCTGATGATCGGCCCGACAGGCGTTGGCAAAACGGAGATCGCCAGGCGCCTAGCCAGGCTGGCCAACGCACCGTTTATAAAAGTCGAGGCAACCAAGTTCACCGAAGTGGGCTATGTCGGCCGTGACGTAGAATCCATCATTCGGGATCTTGCCGATGTGGCGCTGAAAGAAAGCCGTGAACAGGCTATGCAGAAGCTGCGTAACCGTGCGGAAGATGCCGCTGAGGAGCGCGTACTGGATGTACTTTTGCCCCCTGCTAGTGGTGTGGGATTTAACGTGACTGAGAGCAACGAAAGCAGTACCCGGCAGAAATTCAGGAAAAAATTGCGAGAAGGGGATCTGGACGATAAGGAAATCGAGATAGATGTCAACGTCCAGAGTGCTGGCGTGGAAATCATGGCACCACCGGGCATGGAAGAGATGTCGCAGCAGTTGCAGGGTATGTTTCAGAACCTGGGCGGTGGTCAGAAAAAGAAGCGCAAATTGCCCATTAAGGAAGCTATGAAGCACCTGATAGACGATGAGGCTGCCAAACTGGTCAATGATGAGGAGCTCAAAACACAAGCACTTGAGAATATTGAGCAGAATGGCATTGTATTCATCGATGAAATCGACAAGGTAGCTCGCGGTGGTGAAAGGTCAAACGGTGCTGATGTGTCACGAGATGGCGTGCAGCGAGACTTACTGCCACTAATAGAAGGTAGTACGGTATCTACCAAGTTCGGTATGGTGAAAACGGACCACATTCTATTCATCGCCTGCGGGGCGTTTCATCTGTCAAAACCTTCAGATCTTATTCCCGAGTTACAGGGTCGATTACCGATTCGCGTAGAGCTTGAAGCATTAACCACCCAGGATTTTCAACGTATCCTCAGTGAGCCAGATGCCTCCTTGACAGAACAGGCGGTGGCGCTACTCGGCACCGAAAGCGTGAACTTAACATTTTCTGACGATGGCATTGCACGCATAGCTGAAGTGGCCTGGCAAGTTAACGAAAGTACCGAGAATATTGGCGCTAGGCGTTTGCACACGGTTATGGAACGATTGCTGGAGACAGCGTCATTCGAAGCGTCGGATAAAGGAGGGACAACGATTGTCGTGAATGCAGACTATGTCGATAGTCACTTAGGTGATCTGGTGCAAGATGTCGACCTGAGCCGCTACATTTTATAGCGGCGCAACAGTAGCATTGGGCGCTTGTGTGGTGTATCAAACACGCTGCTGAAGACTAAGAGGATTTATAAGGATCTGCATTTACAGCGCTGCTGGCTGGAATAGGGCTATTGTCAACAGGAAAACGCGTTTCAAATAATGCGTATTTTCGCTTGGTTGCCTGAGCTTTCGTTGTCTGGTTAATGGTGATTATGTAGTCTTTCCATCTGAGTTGTCCGGCAAGTTTGTCAGCCCACAGTATGACCTCATCTCGTCTGTATTCCAGGCTGTGCTGCGTGCAGTACAGAGAAAAATAGTGGGCTCCCAATGTGACTGTTATCTGCTGGTAACGAACGGTGCCCTTTGTCATGTTCGGGTAAATCGTAGTCCCCCTCCACAAGTGGCCAATTGTCCGGTAAAAACAAGAAGCCCTCACTCATTATTACAGAATATTTCAATAATACAATGGTGGCACCGAAAACTTTCGCGTACAAATTTTCGGTTATTGGTAACTGTATCGCGCCTTTCACGGTGTCATGACCCTGTCATTCATGAGGACAGAGAGAGATGCTGTGCAGCAGCAGGCTGTGGTTCAAATACAATGAATTTCTAGGTGTTATATGGTTGTTTTCACTGAAAATATTGTGGATATTTGCTGTCTGCTCAATGGGTCTGGCAATGACCGAAACAGCTGCACAGTAGCGCAATATTTTGGCAAACAGACCCACAAAGCGGCAGTGCAATGCCGTTTTTCGTGCGCTGCTACTACCCATAACTAAGCGCCTTACTAGACACCGATGTGTTTTCTTGGCATTACCAATCCACTTTCGGACGTTGGGTTCACCGTACAATGCGCTCGTCATCCTATCAGCGGGTGGGTTGCCTGCGTGGCATAATCCAGCACGAACCTGAGCACTATAGTGCCCCATTGCACGTCAGCTACACTGAACTCTCGCCAGATCCGGATCTTTTACACCATGCCTAGACCCACCGACATCAAACTGCACCAAAAAAGCCGGGTGCTGGAACTTCATTTTGACGATGGTTTTGAATGCAATCTGACGTGTGAGTATCTGCGCGTTCATTCACCCTCGGCAGAGGTGCAGGGTCACGGCCCAGGGCAAGAAGTGTTGCAGGCGGGCAAGCAGGATGTGGGCATCACTAACCTTGAGCCCAGTGGCAATTACGCGTTAAAGATCCATTTTGATGACGGGCACGATTCTGGTCTGTTTACGTGGGACTATCTGCATGGGCTGGGCAAGTATTACGAAGAAAACTGGCAGCAATACCTGGCAAAGCTTGACGCTGCGGGTAAGAGTCGTAGTGCGAATTGAAAGCCGAGCGGTTAAGCAGCGCCGGTTGATCCAGAAAGCCAGCTATCAGGTATTGATAACGTGAGTGAAGAGAAAACACATTTTGGCTATCAGAGCGTAGATGCCAACGCTAAGGCCGGGCTCGTTGGGCAAGTCTTTGATTCGGTGGCGCTCAAATATGACGTCATGAACGATCTCATGTCCTTTGGTGTGCACCGCATCTGGAAGCGATTCACGGTGCAGCAGTCCGGTGTGCGACCGGGCCATCGTGTATTGGACATCGCTGGTGGTACAGGAGATCTGGCGGCAAAATTCTCTCAACGCGTTGGTAGCCAAGGTTTTGTTGTGTTGGCAGATATCAACGCATCCATGCTTAACACGGGCCGTAATAAGATGCTCGATAACGGCGTCATCGGCAACATAGACTACACGCAGGCGAATGCCGAAGCGCTGCCATTTGAAGACGATAGTTTTGATTGCATAACCATTGCTTTCGGACTGCGCAACGTGACTGATAAAGACCAAGCTCTGGCGTCGATGAATCGCGTTCTCAAGCCCGGTGGTCGATTACTGGTACTGGAATTTTCCAAACCAGTGTTGCCGTTGTTAAGTAAGGCTTACGATGCCTATTCATTTTCTGCGCTTCCCATGATGGGTAAGCTTGTGGCCAATGATGCACAGAGTTATCGGTACTTGGCTGAGTCAATACGCATGCATCCGGACCAGGACACCTTGCAACAAATGATGGATAGCGCAGGGTTTCATAAAACGAGCTACCACAACTTGACAGGTGGTGTCGTTGCATTGCACAAAGGCTACAAGGTCTAGCCTGGATTATTCATGAAGCCACCAAATTCTTCCGCATCCCCTTTTCCTGTAGCAAATTCTGCTCGATCGGAAATACAGACCGTATTTCGCTCACTCGCAGTATTCGCTACAGAAAAAGGGTTCGGTGAAAGAATTAGGCGGTTCACGAATAGTCCAGGCTAGCCTGAATCGCCGCCATGTCCCTTCCATTGCCGCTAAGCCTGGCTATCGAGCGAGGCTTCGAAGTCGTTCTCAGACTCGACCCTGACGTTCGAACACGTCTACAAGAACTGGATGGCAAAGTTATAGAGGTGCAGTTAACACAACCGTCTATAAGCTTGGTATTGGCAATCGTGGGCGGGCGGATTCAGGTGCTTGGTGAACTGGATGATCCAGCTGACACCACTATCCGAGGTTCACTATCGGCATTGCAATCGCTCAGGCAGGGAAACGATGCCGTGTATCGTGGCGATGTCACTATTGAGGGTGATGTCGGTACAGGTCAGGTACTTAACGATATTCTCGGTAGTATCGACCCGGACTGGGAAGAGCTGGTGTCCCCATTCATGGGTGATGCCCTAGCGCACCGTATGGGTGTTGTGGCAAAGCAGTTTGGACAATGGTCTGAGCGCACCCGATCCACGTTACGCACTAACACGAGCGACTACTTGCAAGAAGAAGCTGAAGTGCTGGCCCCTAATGCTGCCATCAAAGAGTTTTGCGCAGAGGTAGACGATATGCGCGCAGCGACCGATCGTCTTGCGGCGCGAGTGCGTCGTTTGGAACGTACTGCTGGAGATAACCCTTGATGAGGCGCATAGCGCGACTCGCTCGTATTCAACATGTGATGGTGAAATACGCTCTTGAGACGTTATTTCTTGAGAACACGCCAGCGAGCTATTTACGCCATCTGTTTGTGCTTTCCCCAACACGCTGGCTCAATAGCCAGACACGTGCATTGCCGCGAGGACAGCGAATTCGCTTGGCACTGGAGGAGCTGGGCCCGGTTTTCGTCAAGCTTGGCCAAGTGCTCTCCACCCGGCGCGACCTTTTGCCAGATGACATTGGTGATGAGCTAACGGTTCTACAAGATAAGGTTAAGCCATTTGCCAGCGAGCTTGCTCGAACAGAGATTGAGCAGGCATTGAACGAGCGCATCAGTGTGCTCTTTAAACACTTTGAAGATACCCCGATCGCCTCAGCATCGGTTGCACAGGTCCATGGTGCGGTGCTTCAGGACGGTTCTGAGGTCATCGTTAAAGTACTGCGACCGGGGATCAAGGAGATTATTGATCGTGATATAAGTCTGATGTATTTGCTAGCAGATTTGGCTGCCCGCGTGCTGCAAGATGGCAAGCGGCTGCGACCCCGAGAGGTGGTGTCCGAGTACGATCGCACCATTCATGATGAGCTGGATTTGGTGGCCGAAGCCACCAATGCGGTGGTATTACGAAATAACTTCTTAGACTCCGAAACGCTTTACATACCGGAAATATACTGGGATTACACACGCAGCTCTGTGATGGTTCAGGAGCGTATCAGTGGCATTCCAATTCGTGACATCAAGGCGATGGAAGCGATGGGTATGGACATGAAAAAATTGGCCGAACACGGTGTGGAAATTTTCTACACACAAGTTTTTGAGCACAATTTCTTTCACGCTGATATGCATCCGGGCAATATTTTTGTTGCGCGAGAGAATCCGTCGCACCCGAAATACATAGCGGTAGACTTCGGTATTGTCGGTTCACTGACCGATGAAGATCAGCGCTATATTGGTGAGAATTTACTGGCGTTTTTTCAACGGGACTATCGTCGGGTGGCGCAGTTGCATATCGACTCCGGCTGGGTTCCCAAGCACACACGAGTCAGCGAGCTAGAGGCTGGTGTGCGGGCAGTGTGCGAGCCTATATTTGAAAAACCCCTATCGCAGATCTCCTTCGGGCATGTGTTGTTGCAGCTGTTTCATGTGGCTCGTCGTTTCGAAATGGAGGTACAACCGCAACTGGTGTTGTTACAGAAAACGCTGCTTAATATTGAAGGGCTGGGACGACAGCTTTACCCCGATTTAGACCTATGGGCAACCGGTAAGCCTTTTTTACAGCGCTGGGTAGTTAAGCGAAATAACCCGAAAACCATCATAAAGCGATTCATTGACCAGGCTCCTGCCATTCTCAAGGTCATGCCCGAGATGCCTATGCTGTTACATGAATTTGTACGCTTGCAAAATCAAAGCATGACTCATGGCATTGGGCGTAGTGGACAAGAACGGTTTCAGTCTGAAGGCCGCTGGGGCACAAAGGTGAATCAGGGACTGCGTTTCAGTATCACTGGTGGTGCACTGTTACTCAGCGGTGCCTTGTTGGCTAGCGCACACGTGATGGGTGGCGGCAGCCTGCCAGGCTGGGTATGGCTACCGGTTATCGCCGGTGGTATCTGTCTGTTTATGGGTCTAATTCGTTAGCTAGTTCTCGCGATGAAACCGCAGAAAACGGAACATTGCGCACATTTTTAGTGTGTTTCGGGTCTGCTAACAGGCATCTGGCAGCGGGTTTGCATTGTGCTAAAGCTACTACACACTGACCGCCAAGTGAGCGAGCATGCAACCAATCAAGGCCGACCCACTGTGGGATGAGGGAATTTCCACTTTTCTGCTGGGTGAATACGAGAAACGTCAAGTACCATTGACTATCAACGACTTGCAGGGCTTTGCCAATGATCAGGCTGTGCGGGTGGGCGATATTCTTGAAACGTTGTTCTTGATGGCTATCTACGGTAAGTGGGTTTACACAGACGTAGAAGGTAACGAGCAGAAGCTGGATGAAAAAGCATTGGATGAACTGTACGCCAAAGGCCGATTAACGCAAGAAGATGTACAAGCGTTCAACGGTGTTTGGGCACCGATGACATAAACCCTGGATGTACCAAAGTAGAGCGCTAGTGCTCTATTCCCACGCTCTGCGCATCGTTGGTATCATCAGTAAAGAAATCAACCAAGCCTGTCTCCAGCGAGTACTCCGCACCGACAATCCGCAGACCCTCGTTGGCAATCAGGTTTTCCAAAATTTGTGATCCGTGTTTCAAGTGTGCCACCGACGCACGAATATTGGCACGGGTTGCTTGCTTCACCAGCTCCTTTTCATCGCTACCCAGACCCGCATCTAAGAGGGTCTGTACCGACGGTTGAATGCGGTTAACAATGGACTGTAAATTAGGTGAACGATGCCCCGAGGGTTGCTTGAGTTCACTGACCGTTGCCTGAATCGCTCCACAGAATGTGTGGCCGAGCACAACGACCAGCCTAGCACCATGCTGCACCGCTGAAAATTCCACACTACCGAGAAGCGATGGCGCGACAATATTGCCAGCCACGCGAATAACGAATAAATCTCCGAGCCCCTGGTCAAAGACAATTTCAGCCGGAACGCGGGAATCAGAACATCCCAGTATGATGGCAAACGGTTCCTGTGCATCGACCAGATCAGCCCGACGGGTTTGAGTGGCCAATGCATCCAGGTCGCGTACATTCGCGATGAATCGTTTGTTACCGTCCTTTAATCGGTTTAGAGCGTCGTCAGCAGATTTCATAACCCGTATTATAGAGCAAAGGCTGATTCCACCGATACACAGATTCTACGCGGTACGCCGGGGCTGGAAAACTGAACAGGCGCAATAGCACGTGTTTGCTGGCGCATGACCATTATCAACTTTGCAAGAGCACACCCAAACAGACCATGAGCGAATTAGGAAACCCCCAGCGGTATGATTGATATTTTTCTTGCTATCGCTCCAATTTTTCTGCTTATTGTCATTGGGCATGGGTTACGCCGTGGTGGTATACCCAGCTTTGAATTCTGGAACCTGAATGACAAGCTGGTTTACTGGGTGTTGTTCCCAGCGCTTTTGTTCTACAAAATGGCGACCATGGAGCTCTCTGGCGAAATGCTCGGTAGCTTTGCTATCGTCATTTACGCAGGGTTCACTGCCGCGCTGGTTTTTTCATTGTTGGCAGGGCGATTATTGTCACTCGATAAACCCGTATGGACCTCTGTACTGCAAGGTTGCGCACGTCACAACACGTTCATTGCGCTGGCAGTAGCAGAAGAGCTGTTTGGTGGCGAAGGTTTGGCACTGGCTACATTGATAACGGCGCTACTAATCCCGGTTACCAATGTGTCGGTTGTCAGCTTAATCATCGTATTGTTGCGTGGTTTGGGTTCTGGCGGAGTAGTCGTTGTGGTACTGCGAGACTTGGTTCGTAATCCGATACTGATAGCCGTATTTTTTGGCCTACTGCTCAATCTGGCAAACGTTGGGCATGTTCCCATACTCTACGATGTGTGTATTTTACTTGGCGGTGCTGCACTGCCTATCGTGCTGATGGGTGTGGGTGCCAACATTCGTATTCGCGCAATGGCTGCCAGTGCTATCCCCACTCTGTTAAGTCTGGTGGGTAAGATGATTGTGTTTCCACTGGTTATTGGACTGGTTGCAACGCTCATGGGACTGGATGCCACTGCCACGTTGGTGGCTATCGTATTTGGTGCTGTGCCCACTGCTGCCAGTGCTTACACGCTGGCTCGTCAGATGGGTGGTGATGCGCCAGCCATGGCGGCTATTGTGACGATACAGACTGCGGTGTCGTTTATCACACTGCCGATAACGCTGTTGCTTGCCAGCCAATGGCTAGGTGTCGGGCTGTAGCGTCGGGTATCTGCTCGCCTTAATGAGTCGGTGTGGCTTTTATTGGATGCCCAATGACTTGTGCATCCTGACACTTATGGTAAGAGCATTCCAGCTCCAACGTTACGTGAGAGATAGCGTATTGTGATCGCAGCACATGACGAACGGCTTGTTTTATCTGATCAGCTTGTTGCCAACGGCCCTCTTCAATAACAATGTGGGCATCCATGGCATTGCTGTGTTCGTTCAGTTGCCAGACATGCGCATGATGAATGCCACTAACACCTGATACTGCAGCGATAGTGTCAACAAGCTTGCCCGTGTTAATGTCCGGAGGGCTTCCTAACATAAGAATACGAATAACCGAACCGATCTCGGTAAACGATAGCCAGAGTATATAAGTTGCAATGGCTAGAGTCACAATAGGGTCGATTAACCACCAGTCGTACAATATGATCAGCGAGCCTGCGATGATGACTGCAATTGAGCCGAGCGCATCGGATAAATTGTGCACAAATGCTGCACGCATATTCAGGCTCTGTTTTGAAAGTGAATAGGTCAGCAATGCGGTCATGGCATCGACAACCAGCGCAACGCCTGCAATGATAACCACAATCCAGCCATCAACAATAGAGGGTTCGAAAAAACGAGTTATCGCTTCGTAAATTAAATACAACCCGACAATAATCAACGTCGTGTAGTTAACCAGTGCCGCAACAATCTCCACCCGTCCATAGCCGAAGGTCATTATTTCATCGGAAGGTCTGCGCGCAATTTTACGAGCGACGAAAGCGATGATCAGCGAGATGGCATCGGACAAGTTGTGCAGCGCATCAGCTATCAGAGACAAGCTGCCAGCGAAAATTCCCCCAACGATCTGAGCAGC
>CALKXZ010000440.1 GCA_938003775.1 uncultured Granulosicoccus sp.
GGTGAAAACGCCTCGAACGACACCGGACCCCGATAACCACCTGCATGCAACGCATCAAGTTGTTTACTATTACCCAGGCGATCATTGGCATCAACCAGCACACGGTGTGCATCGCGCATGTCCGAATCACTAACAGAGGAGTCGGTGACACCCGATACATGCACCATACCTGTGTATTCAGGAAACAGAGCGCCACCGGCCAGATAATGGTGAAACGTATCGTGTACCAATTTGAAACAATGGCGCACATTCAAAGCATCGATAACCGCCACAGCGTCGCACTTTCTGCGCAATGAACAGCTGGCGAATCCCAACGGTTCAATCAGGCCAATAAGGTTGTGCGCCTCTAGCAGTGGTTGCAAACCAGCGAGCGCCTTTTGCAGATTATCTTGTCGTTCGCTATCGCTGCATTCTTTATCATCACGCCCACCATTCCCATCGTTTCTCGGGATAAGACTGATGGCCTCCGCACCACAATCAGCAGCCAGTTGAATCAACCCCTCAGCCTCGGCACGTTTAGTATCGGTGAAATCATCGAACGCGCTCACCTGGGCCAAAGCCAGAATGCGCAGACCCTTTTGCTTGGCCGCTAAACCCGCCTGCTGTGCTGACATACCGTCGAACAGCTCACCGGCAAGATCATTGCGCAACTCTACACCCACACATCCAAGCCTGGATGCACACGTCAGCAGTGACGCAAAAGACGCTTGTGCTAGGGACATGTGATTGACTGCGAAATCGGGCAACGGATCTCCGGGAGGCCATGCGATGCATGGCTGACTCGTCATATGTTCTGTGATTATGCGAGTGCACACTACCATGATGCAAGCTTTTTTTGCAACCGGTTGCACATCCTTAAAATGTGCTGTGAACCAATAGCAGTCTCACCACCTGTTAATCGCCTCGGGCCAGCCAATGCGCCACTACCTGGCGGTAGTTGGCAGCCACCTGGCTGACCAGTTCAGCATCATCCAACTCACCGTTGAACCAGTGTCGGGACGGTTGCCCGAATATGCTGCGCCCCACCGCAAAACCCTTAACCCGATCAATTCCGGCAAACGCTTTAAAGCCCTCGCCTAGCGTATCAATGGGGGCATCCAGACCCAACACCACGATGCCACGACAATGGGGTGCCCGTGTATCCACAAGCCGAGCAAGTTGTTCTACCCAGCGACGCTGCATACACGGTACTTTCCACCAATCTGGCCGCACGCCCAAGTCATAAACCCGTTCCACGCTGCGACACACAGAATCACCCACGTCTAGCTGATCATCTGCAGGTGGAATTATTTCTAACAATAACTCGTGCCCAGAGGCGCAAACAGCATCATACAGCTCGCGCATACGCTGCTCCTGCCGGGCGCGTAGGCCGGGTTCGTCATTCACCGAGTAGAAAAACAGGCATTTAATAACGTGCTCACGAGGCCACGTGTGAATCAATGTACCAATGCTGCTGCCGTGCTCGAAGAGCAATGGTCGGGACTTAGGCATTTCCACAGGCCGGGCTATCCACAACCCGCGACCGGTTGCTGCATTCAGTGCATCCTGCCCATAAACACCGTCACACAGTAGACCCGCCTGCCCGGTCAAGTTCTGCTGCTCAGCAACTTGCACTGTGGCCTGTAGTAGTAGGTTTTTCAATTCGGCAATCTTCTCATGGGCAACACCTGCCTCATCGGCCATGACTTCCAACTGCTGCCGGTGATCAAAGGCATGGATCATCAGCGACGACCACTGTCCAGCGCGCGTGGTAACCCGATGTAAGTAGTTCAATTGCGCATCTAAATCCGGCCGTTTGATGGTGTCGCTGTGGGCTAAAAAATAATCCAACTCCTCACGACTTGGCATCGCAGGCGTACAGCCGTGGCGCGACACCACCAGCGCACCACAGGCATTGGCGTAAATCAGTGCCTGCTGAAAACCTTCACCATGCAGCCAGCCGCGCAAAAATCCTGAGATAAACGCATCACCAGCACCTAACACATTGAGCACCTCAACCCGAACACCTTGGACGGTCACACCCAAATCCAGAGCATCTGGTATGTCTCCGTCAAACACAGAAGCCCCATATGGCCCACGCTTGAGCACAATGACACCGGTGCTTATCGCCCTGATAGTGCGCAGTGCCGCGAGTGTATCGGTAGACCCACCCGCTATATGAATCTCCTCTTCGGTGCCGACGATTAGGTCGAACTCAGGCAGGATACCTTGCAGATGCGCACTGACCTTGTCGCTGGCAATAAAGCGTGTTTCACCATCACCCTTGGATGTCAGGCCCCATAACACTGGCCGATAGTCGATATCTATAACCGTTTTAACACCTGCCTTGCGTGCCATCTTTAGTGCCGCGACGGACGTGCGGTAAACCCCTTGGCTGGAAAAATGCGTGCCGGTTATCAGCAACGCTTTTGCCGAACTAATCAGTTGTTGATCCAGATCGTCGACCGCGATAGCCATATCGGCGCAATCCTCACGGTAGAAAATCAATGGAAATGTATCCCGATCCTTGATACCGAGCACAACCAACGCGCTCAAACGCTCCGGATCGGTCAGGACATTGCGCGTATCCACCCCCTCACGCTGTAGCTGCTCGCGAATAAATTGCCCCATAGGTTCATTACCGACACGAGTAATCAGTGCAGTGGACAGCCCCATGCGGGCAGAGCAACAAGCAATATTGGTGGATGACCCACCAATATACTTGGACAATGTGCTGACATCTTCCAGCCGCGCACCGACCTGATCCGCATAGAAATCCACACCGGCGCGTCCAAGACAGACCAAGTCCACGGGTGATTCTGTATCAGGCATGGGCGGTGACAGTTCCGAAAGATGACGGGGGCTGCAGATTAGGGGAATCGGCGATACTGATCAATGCTCTTGGGCATTAATTCACCTGCCACTTGTACAGGGGGTTACAGACACTTAAACTTCGCACTGTAAGTGCATCAAAATCCACCGTGTTGTCGTTACCGCATGATTGACCTACATG
>CALKXZ010000441.1 GCA_938003775.1 uncultured Granulosicoccus sp.
CACCCATAATCGAAACACTCATTCAGATGATGGGCAACTGTTTTTACAGTTGCCCATGGTCTAAAGACGTTTTATGAACAGTTTAGGCTAAACCCAAATATCCGAAGAACAATCCCCACCCGGGTAACGTGTCTCATGTGCTCTGGCTGGCCCGTGCGGCTCTTTACCGAAATCGACAAGAAAATTCTCGTTGATTTTCATGCCACCATTGGCAACATCGCAGTCCACGACAATCATAACCCCACCGGCATCTTTCATTGTTGGATAAAACTGGTTGTCCCAGGTGGAGAATAGGGATGTGGTGACGTACAAGCGCTTGCCGTCCAGTGACAATTGAATCATTTGAGGTGCGCCATCCACTGTGCGTCCGTTTACCTCGGGTGCTTTGCCCAGTAGGCCGCCTATCCAGACTTGACCGGTCAGTTTCGGATTGGCAGGATCGGATATATCGTATTGCCGCAGGTCACCATGCAGCCAGTTGGAGAAGTAGAGATACTTATCATCCATCGACACCAGAATATCGGTAATTAAGCCTGGCATAGGAACGGGAAAATCGGCGACATCTATGGCATCGACATCAATAACCTTTTCTATTTGTATCTCGCCCTTATCGTCCTTGAACCAGTGAAACACATTAGACGACAAGGTAGCACCAACGTAACCATGGCTTGAGGCCGGGTCATGCAATCCACGTACTTCCAACGGAATCATGCCCTCTTCACCCAGATCCACCGAGCGGGTGATATTACGTTCTTTAAAATCCCAAAAGTGAATATGTTGACCGTATTTGCCCTTGCCCACATCCTCCAGGTCAAACCCAGGCATGAATGTATTGGGCGCACCCCATTCGGAAGACACCATCATGTTGTGGCGTGGCTGGTACCAAAAATCATAGTTGTAATTCATGCCAGTGATGTCGTTTTCCCAGCGGCCCACCACTTCAAAATTCTTGTTCATGTGCAGAAAACCGCCTGGTGCATTGCCATCGGCATCGCCAAGCATAGACACAATTATTTCGGAACCCAGGCAATGCACGGTATGGGGTGCGGAGAGGTTGGTTTTTTTCTTTATTTCGTCACCATCAATGACCTTATGCATGGTCGGATGGCGCGGGTCAGTTGCGGTATCGACAATATAAAAGTTGGTTGTGCGCACACCGGGAATGATCAGATAGCGCCGCGACATAGTGCTATCACCGTGACAGGATGAGCAGGCGTTCCAGCCCATGTGGTGCAACTCATCGCCCACCACCGGCATTTCCAGTCTGCTGATGACTTGACCGTAGGTAGCACTGCTTTCATCAGCATCTATAGTGGCCAGATAGTCGGGTTTCTCGATACCGGTACCGGTGTAAATACAGATGGTGTAAACCACTTTTTCAGGTGGTGCTTTGATGGCTTCTGCTGGAGATGCGTAGCCGGGTCCGGAGCAGGTTCCGTTTGTGGTTGATTCACTCATGTCCATCCTCGCTGTTGTGGTGCTGCGATCGCCCGCTGGCGCACGCTATTCAGGGTTGTACCGTGTCGAGTCCTTCGGGAAATGATCATACAACGGGTAGCTCTACTGGTTATTGCGTCGCCACACGTCGTCCCTTGATCGCATAAAGGATGGGGTTTTGTCAATGCTGTATTGCCTACGCGGCGCTGATTCGAACCAGCAAATCCTTGGCATCTATCTGATCACCGGATTTGACCAACATCTCATCGACCACACCGTCCACTTCGCTATAAATAGCTGTTTCCATTTTCATGGCCTCGATAGACAGCAGCACATCGCCAGTTTCTATTGACTGACCTGCCTTTACGTTAATGGTAGAGACCACTCCCGGCATCGGCGCGCCGACTTGCTCAACATTGCCGGGTTCTGCCTTGGCTCTTGCCAACGCCCCGGCTGCGCCGTGTAGGCGATCAGGCACGGCAATAGAGCGCGGTTGCCCATTGAGTTCAAAAAACACACGCACCATGCCTTCATCGTTTACCTCACCAATAGCCAGGCATCGGATAACCAGTGTTTTGCCTTTCTCAATTTCAACGAATATTTCATCGCCCACTTGTAGCCCGTAAAAGTACACCAGCGTGGGCAGCATACTGGTAGGGCCGTAGAGGTCTTGTGCGCTGGCAAAATCGGTGAAAACTTTGGGGTACATGTTGTAGGCCGCCAGTTCATTTTCACTGGGCGGGTGCTGCAGTATTTCAGCCAGTTGCATTCGAAGGTGGTCCATGTCCGCTGGTGGCAGCGACGCACCAGCGCGCGTGGTCAGGGCAGTTTCACCCTTGAGTACTTTAGTTTGTATGCCTGCCGGAAAACCACCAGGCATCTGGCTTAATTCGCCGCGCATCATCGACACCACAGAATCGGGGAAGGCAATTTCCTTATCCGGGTTTTCCACGTCGCTGATGGACAAGTCCTGGCTGATCATCATCAGCGCCATGTCACCCACTACTTTGGATGAGGGCGTCACTTTGACGACATCGCCAAACATTTGGTTGACGTCGCTGTAGGCGCGTGCCACCTCATGCCAGCGCGAATCCAGTCCCATAGAGCGTGCTTGTTCTTTTAAGTTGGTAAATTGGCCACCGGGCATTTCATGCAGATAGACCTCTGAAGCGGGACCTTTGAGATCGCTTTCAAAGGCTGCGTATTGATTACGAACTGCTTCCCAGTAGAACGATATTTGCTCTATCGTATCGCGGCTTAAACCGGTATCTCTAGGTGTTCCTCGCAACGCTGCGACAATAGAACCCAGGCACGGCTGTGAAGTATTACCTGATAACGCATCCATGGCCGCATCAATGGCGTCAACACCTGCGTCAACCGCTGCCAGTACAGTTGCTGCTGATATGCCGGATGTATCGTGTGTATGGAAGTGTACCGGTAGTGGCGTCTCTTCGCGCAGAGCTTTAAATAGCACCGTGGCGGCGGCAGGCTTCATTAACCCTGCCATGTCCTTGATACAGAGAATGTGGGCACCGGCTTTCTCAAGCTCCTTCGCCAGATCAAGGTAGTATTTCAATTGATATTTGGGGCGTGCTGCATCCAGCATGTCACCTGTGTAGCAGATGGTCGCCTCACACAGCTTGTCCTCAGCCAACACAGCGTCCATACACACGCGCATATTGTCGACCCAGTTAAAACAATCAAACACGCGAAACAAATCAACGCCGGTGCTTGCGGCTTGTTTGACAAAATGCTGGACGACATTATCGGGGTAGTTGGTATAGCCAACGCCATTGGCACCGCGAATCAGCATTTGCAACAGAATGTTCGGTGCTCGTTCTCGAATCAATGCCAACCGTTCCCAAGGGTCTTCGGTCAGGAAGCGCATGCTGACGTCAAAGGTTGCACCACCCCAGCATTCCAGCGACAACAGTTCGGGTAACCCATGTGCATAGGCATCGGCAACGTTGACGATATCGTGCGTACGCATGCGCGTTGCCAGTAATGATTGATGTGAATCGCGCATGGTTGTATCGGTAACCATGACATGAGGCGTGTCGCGTAACCACCGAGAAAACGCAGCTGGTCCGTTGGCATCCAGCCGGTTTTTGGTGCCCGGTTCGGTGGGTTTGTCGAACCAGGGTATCTGTGGCATCAGCGCATCGACCCGCGGCTTGGGTCGGTCACGCGCATCCGGATGACCATTTACTGACACATCAGCGATGTACTGCAATAACTTGGTGGCGCGGTCGCGACGCTTAACCTGCTCAAACAGGGCAGGGGTGGTATCAATGAATCGCGTGGTGTAGCTGTTGTCAAGAAACTGTGGATGGCCAATAACGTTTTCCAGAAAAGTCAGGTTTGTGGCAACACCACGAATGCGAAATTCTCGTAGCGCTCGATCCATGCGCTTAATAACTTCGTCCGATGTGGGTGCCCAGGCAGTGACCTTTTCAAGCAACGGATCATAGAAGCGATTAATGACAGCGCCAGAATAGGCGGTACCACCGTCAAGCCGGATGCCAAAACCCGATGCACCGCGGTAGGCGGTAATGCGTCCGTAGTCTGGAACGAAATTCTGCTCCGGGTCTTCAGTCGTGATGCGGCATTGCATCGCATGACCGTTGAGTTTTATATCTTTTTGTGCGGGTACGCCCGATTCGGGTGTACCAATTACGGCACCTTCCACCAGATGAATCTGCGCCTTAATAATATCGATACCGGTCACCTCTTCAGTGACGGTGTGTTCAACTTGCACACGCGGATTCACTTCAATGAAGTAAAAATTCTGCGTGTCTATGTCCATCAGAAATTCAACGGTGCCTGCACCCACATACGAGGTGGCATTGGCAATTTTTAACGCGTAGGCGCTCAGTTCGGCTCGCTGCTCAGCGCTAAGATAGGGCGCTGGGGCGCGTTCCACCACTTTTTGATTGCGCCGTTGTACGGTGCAGTCGCGTTCAAACAAATGCACCGCATTGCCGTGTGTGTCTCCTAATATCTGGGCTTCGACATGACGTGCTCTTTCGACCAGTTTTTCCAGATAAATCTCGTCCTTACCGAATGCTGCTCTGGCTTCGCGGCGTGCCTCGTTTGACTCCTTTTCCAGTTCATCCTCGCTAGCTTACGCGTCCAGCAAAAATGAAGGGGGAGAATTCTGCGGTGAGAATTAAGGGAGAGATAAGGCAACAACTCTTTCTACGGTGCAAAGATGAAAAGTGACCAAAGATAATGAAC
>CALKXZ010000442.1 GCA_938003775.1 uncultured Granulosicoccus sp.
AACACCTTGGGATATAACCGAATGGCACTGAATTAAGAGGTAAGCTTTTTTCATGCCCATATTTGATGACATATTCGCTGGCAGCCTTTCCTGGCTTCTTCAAACACAGAAATGGTTTTGGGCGTCTCTTTCGTTGCCTTGATTCAATTCTACCAGGACGATTACCCACACGCTTTTGTGAGATGGCTGTTAGCAATGCGATCCAGCTATCATCATCGTCTACCTGGGCATGTCTTCCCCATGCCAACCACAGTTGTGCTGCATGCTTGAAGCTCAGCTGGTTTGGTAAGCAACCGCTATGGGCTGCCGATTGCGCCATGAGTATGCGGATCAAGTTGTACGCAAGCAGGTAGATCCAGATTTCCTTTTCCACCTTCTCCGGTGTTCGACAGCTCAGCACATCCATGCCTAAGGTTGTCTTGATGTGACGAATATTGATCTCTATCTGCCATCTGTCCTTGTACAGGGTTTTTAAATCCGCTTTCTTGTACCGCTTTGGACAGCAAAGCGTGGTCACCCGTGTTTTGCCAGAGTACGTAACAACCCTTGCTCGCCACTGCCTTTTCCTTCGGCGGCTCCGAAGGCCACATCAATCACACCACTACTACTCAAATCCAGTACCCCCACTAATCGGCACAATGGAAAACCCACGCCAGGTTGCTGCGTCTTTGGTTGCGGATAAACAGCCTGATTTTCTGGTGTATCTGGCATTGACAGCGTGCTGGCAAGAGCGATCCGAATTAAGAGCCTGGGATAAGAACATCGACAGCGTGTCCGTTGGTGTGTAGATACGTTCACGATGTTCCTGCTGTAGGGAATCCAATTTCTCGAACATGAAATCGTCGGTGAGTACGTTGAAAAACGTCGTCGCATCTGCCTGCTCACGTATCTTGGCAACAGATTGACGTTGCCGACAGCTCTGTCGTCCGCTAACGTTATTCATGGCTGGTTATCGATTGCTATGGGATGGATCTAGACACCCAAAGCGTAGTAGTCGAGCCAGCTTTTTCCTACATCTTCAATTGCTTATCCTTTAAGTAAGTGCCATTCGGTTTCAGTATATATCCTATTTGTTTTTCCGATGCCGCATCCGTTGAGTACCCTCAAATTCAGTGGCAAGGACCGTGTAAATTGGATGTTTTCACGTAACCCGAACTACCGCATTAACAATGGCTTCCTTTGAATTCTTCCTTTCACCCCAATTCAATTACAGAACTCCAATAGCCATTGTGCGGCGTCTTTATGCTCGAAGTCTGATCTAGTGGAGTGTGCTGAAAGTTAGTATACATGTCCATTAGACGCTATACTTCCTTGGATGGCTACAACGACTATTTTTCGTCTTGATCGAAAAGACAAGGCGACACTTAAACGCTGGTTACGAAGCACAACATTGACTAATGGTTTGGGTACACGAGCCAGAATTCTGATTGCACTTGATCAGGGTGATTCTCCCACCGAAATTGCCGCTGCCCTGAGCGTCACAAGACGGACTGTTTATAAATGGAAAGATCGTTATCTGAATGAAGGTATCGATGCACTCAATGATCTTGATCGCACCGGCAGACCAAGCAAGATCAACGACGAGACGGTCAAAAAGGTACTGAGCCTGAGTAAGGACTACGTGCCAGAGGAGTCTACTCACTGGAGCGTGCGTCTGATGGCTGAGCATGCCGGTATTAGTACGTGGCAAGTACGGCAGATATGGAAAGCATTTGACATCAAGCCACATTTAACCAAAACCTTCAAAATCAGCAACGACCCTGATTTTGCAGAAAAAGTGGTTGATATTGTGGGTTTGTACATGAATCCGCCGACCAATGCGGTGGTGCTGTCATTGGATGAAAAGACACAGATTCAAGCCCTTGATCGCACTCAACCGGGTTTGCCACTAAACGAGGGACATGTGGGTAGTCATACCCACGATTACAAGCGCCACGGTACAGCAGCACTGTATGCTGCATTCAACATAGCCACTGGGAAAGTCATTGGTCAAGTCACCAAGCGTTGCCGTTCAAAGGAATTTCTGAGCTTTCTACGCAAGGTGAACCGCAGCGTGCCCAAAGACAAAGACTTACACATCATTCTGGACAATCTCAGTGCTCATAAGACAAAAGAAATCAAAGCCTGGTTGGAAGGTAATCCGCGAGTCCATTTCCACTTCACACCAACCAGTTCATCGTGGATCAATGCGGTCGAAGGTTGGTTCTCACAACTGGAACGTCGCGCTTTGTATCGCGGAGTCTTTACATCCGTGGCAGAACTTAAAGCCGAACTGGAGCGCTTTGTGAAGATGCACAACGACGTGCTGGCAAAACCATTTGTCTGGACCAAGCCAGCAAAGAAAATATTGGCGGCAGTAGAACGAGCCAAAAAAGTGTTACCGAATTAACCGCACAGCCCACTAGCTAGCAATTCATTAAGTTTTATTCGGCAACCAATAGGATCAACGCATGTAACTTCAATTAAGTGATGGCAAAAAATATCGTTGTCATGACCCTCTTTACTGTTCATATTTAGTGCTTCAAACAGTTCGACTAAGTATTCAGTACCACCTAATTCACATATGGGCTGCGAAAGCAATTCACGAACCCAAAAATCATTTTTACTTGACTTGATCAGTTCAACCAGTTGAGGCAAATCATGTTTGCCACATGCAGCATTCAGCCGATCAGACGCAGCCAACTTCTCATCTACGCCATACTCATTAATATCAGCGTGTAGAATTTGCATTTCACGCTCAATCTTTTCATTCATATTTTTACAAATAGCTCACCCAGCATCATTTTAGTGTCCGCACAACAACGTTGCACGTTCAGATAGATTGTCTTCTAAGCGTCCAACTAACCGTAATCACCCTTGCTCCATAGCGCTCGGTCGATACAACAGGAAATTTCCTTCGGAAACCGAACAGCCGCAATGAGCTGAACTTGAGGCTGGCGCGGCGGAGCGGTAGCGCAGTCGTGGCAGGGTC
>CALKXZ010000443.1 GCA_938003775.1 uncultured Granulosicoccus sp.
GTTGATACATCCCTAGATGTCGTAGAAGTACCCAGAGCTTTTGTCGAAAATGGTCGGATTATCCTCAATATAAGCCCTGAAGCAACCCATAGCTTGGTGCTGGGTAATGAAGCGGTGACTTTTAATGCGCGTTTCAGTGGCACAGCAATGGATGTCCACGTACCAGTCGCCAGTGTGCTGGCCATATACGCGCGTGAAAACGGGCAGGGTATGATGTTCGGCGATCAGGACGATACACCACCTGATCCAGGGGCCGGACCAGGCTCCGGCCCAGCCAAGCCTGACATAGATAAAAGCACGGGACCGAAGGCACCACCTGAGGTCAAGCGTCCGAATCTGAAGATTGTCAAGTAATATTCAGATTCAATGCGCAGTGCTTTTTCGAGAGAATTTTTTACAAAGCGCTGGATTTTTTACAAGGCGCTAACGCTCGATAGCATTCTCAATCCAAGTCAGTTCGTGATCCTGCCAGATGTATATGGGGTTCTGACCGAACCGAGATTCGCCTTGAGCAAGTACGTTATCATGCAACGGGCCAACGCCAATCACATCAATACGCGCTGGCGTCATACTATCGGCATAGCGTTGTAACCAAGCGTTAGCGGTCTTCACCAGTTTGATTTGTTTTTTGTAGTCGACGCTGGCAATCGCTCCACCGAAACCGTGGTTGGATCGAAAGCGCACCTCGACGAAGACGATAGTCACCCCATCCGGGTGTTGCATAATCAGGTCTATCTCACCCAAGCGGCGAGCATAGTTCGTGTCCAGTTGGGTATAGCCCTGTGATACCAGCCAGCTACTGGCAATGGATTCACAGGCGTTGCCTTTGGCTTTCTTTGGCTGCATTTAGGCCTCCTTGCCTTTTAGTGAGATGGGTCAGGACACGCCCGTGCCGTTAAGGTGTCTGAACCGAACTAATTGATGACGCTAGCACGGATTGAGGGTAGTGGCGGCGCTTCGATGCTGTCAACTGTCTGGCTCACACCTTCAACATACTGGGCCCAGTCCAGATAGCGCTGGATTCTACCGTCTGGATTTAGTTCCAGCCCCCCCGTATAACCTTGCAGACGATCACCACGAGTGAGTGCCTGCAAACTGGTTATCAGCTGGTAGGCATCTGCGCCCAGTGCATACAACTTTGCATAAGCACCGTCGGCCGTTGGGAATGTCTCAATAATACTTTGCCGTAGAGGGTCGTTTTGCAGTGATTCACGCAACACCCATGGTGCATCGGCGTAGTAAATAGAGTTTAGGTCTTTATTTTTCTTTGGATCATCTTCCAGTGCTGCGACACGAGACGTACCCAGACGCGTGACACCTCTGGCATGAAAGAAGTCGAGTTGCGGTCTTACCGAGCGTGCCTGTTCCGATGTAATAGCCAGAAAAATAACATCAACATCATTGCGGATAGAGGGTTCAAAAAACAGCTTCTCGCCGATCGTGTTACTTAGTGTGCGAAACCTGCCATCACTTTTGTCGATACCCAAGGCTTCTTTGATTTGTTTCGAGTAATCGTATTCATCTTTGGGGAGCACGGCCACATGAGCCACGTCTCCACCGTATAGAAAAGTGGCATCCTGAAACGCTCGTGCTGCGCGATCACCGCGCGAATCATCCGCCTGTAGGATAACGGCGTTTTTCAATGATAAAGCGGCTGCTCGTGAAGCAGCTGCCCGTGCTTCGTCCTCGGGTGTAAGGCCAAACTGGATGATGTTAGACGCCTCGCCACTCAGCCCGGATGCTTCCACTGTGTTCAGGGTAAGCGTGGGTACCGGAATGTCTCGCTGCGAAACCACGGCTGCCACGGCCTCTTTACGCAACGGTCCGATAACGGCATCGGCTCCGTCGTTAATGGCGTCCTTGTAGGCCGTGCGCACATAACCAGGATTCTCGCCAACGTCGTAAAAGCGCAGCACGGGTAATGGACGTTCGCCTCTGGACTGCTCGTAGGCGGCTATGATTCCATCGCGAATAGCTGATGACACGGTGGCTGTTGTGCTACCGGATACCGGTAGTAGAACAGCAATTTGATTGATTGGTTTGCGCTCGTTGTTCAAGTCAATACCTGATGGGGTGTACAAGCTCTGGGCGAATTGCGGGTTGGCAGGATGCGATGAAAACCGTTGCTGCCAGCCATCGATTCCGCGACGACGTTTGTCTGCATCGATACCGGCTGCGGCGTGGGCGAGCGCCAGTTCAATCCAACCCTGATAGATATCGCCGCGAACATTCGTGGTCATAGTGCGCAGCGTTGACAGCGATTGAGTCGTCAGTAGTACCCAGATTTGTTCGTGGCTACGCTTGATGACTTGCGGATCGTTAAGCTGTTGCTCGAGCTGAATGCGTGCTATCAGTTCGTTATCCGGGTCTTGCAAAATGTCATAAGCCTGCGCCCGGGTTTCGAATAACCGGGCCCGATGAAAGGCACTCAAAACCGTGTCTGGCTCTGGTAGAGCGGCAAGTGCAGATTCGGCATCGCGCTCGTAAATCAGACTCTTGGCCAACAGAATGTCGCGTCGGTGAGTGAGTTCAAAGCTTGCCAGTTGTTCTGGTACAGCAGCTAACCGCTGCTGGCCCAGCTCGGCCAGGGAGCGATCAAACAGTATCTCAGCGGCCAGCAACAGAAAATCTTGCTGCTCTTCGGGGTTGTTGCTGCGATTTGCCTTGGTTGTATAGATATCGGCCGCTGCCTGTGGATTGCCCAGCTGCAGCTGCCGCCTTGCGTCTGGGTCTGTTATTCTCGCGTTCATCGGGCTGTCGGCCAGCGGTTTGCCCGCGGGTGTCCCACAGGCTACCAAAACGCTGATAATCAGCACAATCGATGAAATTGGAGCCGCCAGTTTCAGGCAACGGCGAGTCAGCTTATTCATGTTGTCGGAGCACACTCTATACATTGTAGCTACCCCAATCGGACACCGTGATGATCTATCGGCACGGGCGATTGAATTGCTGCAGCACGTGGATCGGATATACGCAGAAGATACTCGGCATAGTCTACCGCTGCTGAGGCATCATGGCATCGAAACTCGCACTTTAGCGCTTCATGAACATAATGAAGCGTCACGTATCTCGATGGTCATCGAGCACCTTCGCGCAGGATTCAGTGCTGCGCTGATAACCGATGCCGGAACACCATTGATCAGCGACCCAGGGTTTCGATTGGTCAGAGCTTGTCAGCAGCAGGGTATCAAAGTGTCGCCGGTGCCCGGGCCGAGTGCAGTTACAGCTGCCTTGAGTGTCAGCGGGCTACCCACGGATCGCTTTCAGTTTGTTGGCTTTCCGCCTGCCAAATCCACTGCACGCCAGACCTGGTTGCAAGCACTGGCGTCGTTGCCCCACACGCTGGTCATTTACGAGTCACCGCACCGCATTGTCGACTCTCTGGCAGATATCGTGACTGTGTTGGGCGCTGAGCGGCGCATGACGCTGGCACGTGAGCTGACCAAAAAATTTGAAACTCTGATCCACGGTAGTGTCAGTGAAGTGCTGAGTGCCGTTAAGGCCGATGCCAATCAGCAGCGTGGCGAGTTTGTGCTGGTCATCGGTGGGCAAGCGCGGTCGCACTCAACTGAGCCTGAATTAAATGCCGGTTATGCTCAGGCTGCTGATCTGGATAAAACGATCATAACGTTGCTGCCGCATCTGCCGATTAAGACTGTTGCCCGATGCGCCTCAGAATTATGCGGTGTTAACCGGAAAACAGCCTACGACCGCGCACTTAAAATGCAGGGACGGTGATACCATCCCGCTCGGAGTTGGCCAGGTCATCGCTGTCGGTCGGTCACGCAAGTGAGTTGGCAGGTGGAGGAAAGTCCGGGCTCCATTGGACAAGGCGCCAGGTAACACCTGGGGGGCGTGAGCCTACGGAAAGTGCAGCAGAGAGTAGACCGCCTAAGCAGTGAACAACAGCAATGTTGTTCACTGCCGGTAAGGGTGAAAGGGTGCGGTAAGAGCGCACCGCATCGGTGGCAACATTCGATGGCATGGTAAACCCCGTCTGGAGCAAGACCAAATAGAGGAACATAGGCGTGGTCCGCGCTGTTCCTGGGTAGGTCGCTTGAGCGTCATGGCGACATGACGTCTAGATGAATGATGATCCTAGACAGAACCCGGCTTATGGCCAACTCCTTTTTATTGGTTCGGTTTTGTGTGTCCAGTTTTATCGGTTCGGTGCTGGACAGGAGTGGTTAGGCTGCTGCCTGCGTGTCAGACTGTCCTTTACCAGAGCCGGGCTTACGGTTAAGAACACTCAAATTTTCAAGCTCCTTATCCAGTTGCTTGAATTCACCGGGTATCACATACAGATAGGTGACGAGTTTTTCTACCAGGCGGATTTGTGCGTCGGCGGTTTCGCGGTTCACGTTTTCATTGTTCGTGAACAACTCTTGCATATGACCATCGGGGCGAAGAGAGCGGGACAGCTGCTGCAACGGAAAATCAAGATCCATCGACTCGATGGAGTCATGGATCAGTCGCGACAGGGTGGTTTTGCTATTACCGTCAGGTAGAAAGCCGGTGAAAATGGCGTCGATTGCGGATTGCACCATGATGCTAGTGGCGGTGAGATTGCCTGAGTCAAACACGTCCTGAGCCGACTGACAAAACTGCATGACATTAGAGGGCAGAAGATCTGCCAAGGGTTGCAGATCTAACCGCTGAGGGGCGTCAGGCATCATATACAGACTTGGGACCTCATCGGTATCACCGGTGGAGTGAGCGACTCGGTTGGTCGCCCAGAAATGCACCTCGGTGTTGCACGCTGGGCAGTCTGCTGAGCAGGCAAGGGTATCGCGATGGGGGTCGTAGGTTCGTCGCTTGGTGGAAAACACGACTTGCATCGAACAGCCAGGGCAGGCAGTAGCGACAGACACCGGATGCGGTGGCTCATTCTTGCTGGCACTCGCCCATCGCTTGACGCTGTCTATGTTGAGTTGTTTCACCGGATGAATGTCAAAGTGTGGTTTGCCTGTGTATATCGGCGGCACCTGCCCGGGTGTCTGAATGTACCGCTGCGCGTATTCACACTGTCATTTGCTATGTAACGGTAAGCCAATCCACGGTGTCATTACCCGTTTTTCTGTCGTTCCGTTGTTGCAAAGCACACGTTGCACTCGTGGGCTGTGAATTCATCGATGGATCTATCGAAACATTGCAAATTTTCTGAAACGTTTGCCTGAATTTGACAAGAATTCATTGCAAAATCGCATATTTTCTCAGGTAAATTCTATCAATATCCTGTAAATCATTGATTGCAATGAATGTTTTATGGGTAACATAAACCCTTGTCTTTTCAAGGAAAAACACAGGCGCACAGGACGTTCCCCATTGACCCTGATATGCGAGGGTCGTATAGTGGGCGCCAGTGTCATTTAGTGGCAAAAAGTGGATTTTTCTAAACGTCTGTCATGCGATTCCGGGGCATATCCAAATTAAGTGTAGACGCCAAAGGGCGTTTTGCCTTGCCTAAAAATCACCGTGACAACCTTGAGAAAAATGGCACTTCCGAACTGGTTGTAACAGCAGATCCTACCGGGTGTGTGGTGATTTATCCGCAACCAATTTGGCATGAAATAGAAGAAAAGCTCATTGCATTACCCAACGCCGTTAAGCAAACACGCATGGTGCAGCGGTTATATCTGGGTCACGCAAGCGAGGTAGAGCTCGATGGCACCGGTCGTATTCTTTTGTCACAGGAGTTGCGTGATTACGCCGGTCTGGGGCGCAGGGCCGTGTTAATCGGGCAGGGTAAGAAGTTTGAGCTTTGGGATGAGCGAACCTGGGATATCGAAACGGGCAAATGGAAGCAGGAAATCAGTGCATTAAATCCGGCTGATATGCCAGCTGAACTGCAGAACATATCGTTTTGATCACGGACTCGGATGCCTCGTCAGGGCCAAGTCATGTACCCGTTTTGATGCACGAGGCCGTCGAAGCCTTGGCACTCAAAGCAGATGGTCGTTATGTGGATGCCACGTACGGACGTGGCGGGCACAGTGGTTTTTTACTGTCACGGCTCGGAGAAGCTGGCCAGTTATTGGCTCTGGATAGGGATCCAGAGGCGGTTGCAGACGCGCAAATTCGGTTTGCTAATGAGTCACGATTTTCGATTCATCAGACCAATTTTGCGGATATGGCCTCTGTACTGAGTGTCAGAGGCTGGCTTGGAGAGGTGGACGGCTTACTAATGGATCTGGGTGTGTCATCACCGCAGCTGGATGTTGCGGAGCGCGGTTTTGGTTTTTCCAAAGACGGTGAGCTGGATATGCGTATGGATACCGACAGTGGGCAAAACGCAGCACAGTGGTTGGCCAAGGTGAGTGAGAGCGAGTTGGTGCGAGTCCTGAGAGAGTACGGTGAAGAGCGATATGCGAAGCGAATAGCTAGCGCTATTGTTGCCGCGCGTCTGGAAAAACCGATCATGCGGACCGCCCAATTGGCTGACATTGTTAAGGCGGCCCATCCGCGTTGGGAACGCCATCACCATCCAGCGACCCGTAGTTTTCAAGCTATTCGTATCGCCATTAATGGTGAGCTTGAGGCGATTGCCGCTGCTTTGGACTGTGCAGCTGATGTCTTGAAGAAAGGCGGCAGGCTTGTAGTAATCAGCTTCCATTCGCTCGAAGACCGGCTGGTAAAGCGCGCATTACGCAAGCCTATTCCTGATGTGCGCATACCCAGGCATCTACCGCAGCCTAAGCTTGAGGCGCACCCTTGGAAAACGGTTGGCAAGGTTATCAAAGCCAGTGCAGCGGAGTTGGAAATCAACCCAAGAGCGCGCAGTGCGGTACTGCGAATAGCGGAGAGGGTTGTATGAATAAAATATCGTTTGCCATTACCTTTGTCGCGGCGCTTTGTTTTTGTTCAGCGCTCGCTGTTGCCTATTCAATGCATTTGAGTCGGGCTGCCTATGCAGAGTTGAGTCAATATCAACAGACACTTGATGCACTTGATGTGCAGTGGAGTCAGTTGCAAATTGAAGAGAGCACGTTTTCTGGACACGCGCTGATTGAAGCAACTGCCGCTGATCGATTGAATATGTCGTTCCCCGGGCTAGAGGGCTCCGTGATGATCGTGCGTAAAGCACAGTCATCTGGGAATTGAACATGGCTGCTATGCAAACCTCAAGCTGGTCACGCCGAAGAGGGTTCGTGTTGTGCGTGTTTGCTGCTATGGCAATAACGCTGATCGCCCGCGCCGCCTACATGCAGGTTTATGATCGAGAGTTCTACGAAAGGGAGGGACGTTCACGGCAGATAGACAGAGTGGCAATTCCGGCTAGCCGTGGCGATTTGCTGGATCGCACGGGTGAGCCGTTAGCCATCAGTACACCTATTCCCTCGTTATGGGGTGTGCCAGAGAAGCTGGCTGAACAACCCGCTGCCATGCGTGAGGTAGCGGCAATACTGGCGATAGATGCAGACAAGCTCAATAGACGAATTTCTGCAGCAGCCAGCCAAAAACGTAAGTTCATGTACATCAAGCGCCATGTGTTGCCTGAAACGGTGGCTAAGGTGATGCAACTGAGAGTGGATGATCTGGCTGTTCAACGTGAATACCGGCGTTATTACCCCAGCGGCCCGGCGGCCTCTCATGTGCTGGGTTTTACCGGTATTGACGATCATGGTCGTGAGGGGCTGGAGTTGGCTTATGACGATTGGCTTTCAGGAGAACCTGGTTCACGGCGAGTGGTTAAGGATCTGGTTGGTCGGGAAATTACCGGTATGGATGTCATTAAGCCCGCTTTACCGGGAAAGGATCTTCGCCTTAGTATGGATCGTCAGCTGCAATACTTTGCCCATCGAGCGTTGCAAGACGCTGTGAAAGAGAATGATGCTGAGTCCGGGTCGGTGGTCGTTATGGATGTCAGGACGGGTGAAGTCGTGGCAATGGCTAATTATCCCACCTACAACCCCAATGACGTATCGGATCGTACCGGTGGGCGTCAACGCAATCGGGCGCTCACAGATGTATTTGAGCCTGGGTCCACCATGAAGCCATTCACCATTGCGGCGGCGTTGGAGTCAGGCGACTTTAAGCCCGAAGATATTGTCTATACATCGCCTGGTCGCTATACCATCGGTAAATACCAGATCAGTGATGACGGTAAGGATCACGGCTGGCTCGACTTACGCGGCATTGTCACTAAATCCAGTAACGTGGGTATCAGTAAGATTGCAACGGAGCTGCAACCTGATCAGATGTGGTCTGTGTTTGATTCGTTCGGATTCGGCAGACCACCTGGCAGTGAGTTTCCTGGTGAGGTTGCGGGTTACTTTAATCACCCGACACTGTGGCATCACGTTGAACAGGCCAGCGTATCGTACGGCTACGGAATATCTGTATCGGCCCTGCAACTGGTGCATGCGTATACCGCGCTTGCCAATGAGGGTGTCATGCCGCCGATATCATTCTTGGCAGTTGATGAGCTCCAGAGGGGTCAACGGGTCATTGATACAGCCATAGCACGCGAAGTTAACAGCATGCTTGAGGCGGTTGTTAATGAAGGATCTGGTAAACGCGCTCATGTACCGGGTTATCGCGTCGCAGGCAAGACCGGTACGTCGCATCGCTCACAGTCGGGTGGGTACTCAGAAGACAGTTACGTGTCGGTATTTGCCGGTTTTGCCCCCGTGTCCGACCCACGATTAGCTATGGTTGTGGTGGTTCATGACCCTAAAGCTGGCCAGCATTTTGGTGGTGCAGTTGCGGCTCCAGTGTTTGCCGATGTCATGTCACACGCGCTGCGTTTAGGGGGTATTGAGCCCGATAACGTTGATGATCGTCGGGCGAGCATGGCGCCGCCGACTGTCGTTGTTGCACAGGATGGCGATCAGTCTTGAATAAGCGGCGATCAACCACCTGGACACTTGATGCTCTGCTCGGTTCCTTGTGCCCTGACGTGCCACCCGCTATTGCGTTGACCGGTGTCTGTCTGGATAGCCGACTTGTACAGCGTGGCGATATTTACCTTGCAGTGGCGGGTGCCACGACGCATGGAATGTGCTTTGCTCACAAGGCCGTTGCTGCTGGTGCCGTGGCTGTGTTGACCACGCCTGATGCAATGGCAGAACATGCAGATGTCGTTGATGAGTTGCAGCAGTGCGACGTTCCCGTGTTCGGTATCGCTGATTTGAATGTGCATTGCGCCACCATAGCGGCACGTTTTTACGGTGAACCTGACCAGGACCTGACACTAATAGCGGTGACTGGCACCGATGGTAAAACCTCAGTGTGCCGCTTTATTGCCCAGGCACTCAGCTCTGTTGATCAGCCCTGTGGGTATATTGGAACCTTGGGGTGGGGTATGGGTGATCATTTGCAAGCCACCGAGCTAACAACCCCCGATGCCGTTACGCTACGACGCTTGTTGGCTGACATGAAAGAACAAGGCGCGCGATGCGTGGTGCTGGAAGCATCGTCCCACGGATTGGCCACGGGTCGGCTAACGGGGTTGGCTCTGGATATTGCCGTACTAACCAATGTTGGGCGCGATCATTTGGATTTTCATAAAACCGAACAGGCCTACCATGATGCCAAGGCGCAGCTGTTCAGTTGGCCTAGGCTCAATGCTGTCGTGCTCAATGGTTGTGATGCGTTGGGCCAAAGACTGCTAAGTGCTTCAAAGCAGACTCTTCAGTACGCGTATTTTCCGGACAATACTGCAGCGGTAGCCGTTAATGATCAGACCGTAAACGTGCAGCGTGTTGAGGCTGACGCTATAGCTATGCATAACAGCGGTTTGCAGTTCTCGATCGTCGATGGCGGTGAATCGGCGCTTATCAACAGTCCCTTGTTAGGCCGTTTTAATGTCGACAATCTGCTGGCTTGCTACTGCAGTTTAAGGGCCTATGGTCTGGCGGCTAACGAAGCTTGCCACGCGCTTTCGGCGGTCAAACCAGTTCCGGGTCGCATGGAGCGTTACGGTGGCGAAGATGTACCGACGGTCGTTATCGACTTTGCCCATACGCCCCAAGCCCTGAGTGTTGCTATTGCCGCTGTTCGCGTGCATTGCCAAGGTCAGTTGTGGGTTGTTTTTGGTTGTGGTGGTGATCGCGATAGGGGTAAACGTGCGCCGATGGCGGCGGCGGCTGAGGCCGGTGATCGGATACTACTCACGGATGACAATCCGCGCACTGAGCGATCTGAAGACATCATCGCTGACGCGCTAACGGGTTTTAGTGATACCTCCAAGGTGCTGGTGATCAATGACCGAGCCCGCGCCATCGCGCACGCTATCACGCATGCAGCATCTTCCGATCTGATTCTAGTGGCTGGTAAAGGTCATGAGCAATTCCAGATTATTGGCGCTACGCGCCATCGCTTCAGCGACCGTGATGAGGTTCTGGCCGCTCTGGAGCAAGCCTCATGAGCTTCAGTTTGCCGCTTAGCGATTGTGTTGCACCCCTGCAGGCTGGTCTCAATGGAAGTAGCGTTGAGTTCACCGGTGTCAGTATCGATACTCGCACGCTGAGTCCGGGCGACTTGTATGTGGCTATTCAAGGCGAACGTTTCAACGGTCATGAATTTGTTGCACAAGCTGAACAAGCCGGTGCGCGTGCTGTGCTGGTGCATGAGCCGGTGGTCTCGAATCTGCCGCAGTTGACTGTTACCAACACGCAAACAGCATTGGGCCAGCTTGCACAACTGTGGACACAGCGATTCGACATTCCAATCATTGCCATAACCGGCAGTAACGGCAAAACCACTGTTAAGGAAATTATTGCCACTATTTTGCGACAACTGGGCCCTGTACTGGCTACCCGCGGCAATCTGAATAACGAACTGGGTGTGCCACTGACATTGCTAGAGATGCGTCAGGACCATCTCTATGCAGTCATCGAGATGGGTGCGAGTCACGCCGGTGAAATTGCCCGCCTTGTGCAGATAGCCAAACCGGATGTGGCGGTCGTGACCAACATTGGTACAGCGCACTTAGAGGGTTTTGGCAGCGTGGCGGGTATTGCGCAGGCGAAATCTGAAATCTATGCTGGGCTCACATCTGAGGGCTTTGCGATCATCAACGCGGATGATCAATATGCCGATCAGATGCGTACTGCTGCCGCGCATTGTCACCGCTTTGAGTTTGGTACAGGCGCTGAATCCGGTGTGCAAGGTGTGCCTGGAGCTGGCCTGAATTTTAAGCTTCAGGGTGCAACGTTGTCTCCACGTTTCCAATTGAATGGCGATCACAATGGCCTGAATGCACTGGCTGCGGTGGCTGCGGTGCACTGTCTGGATATTCAATCCACTAGCATTGTGCGCGGTATCGAGAGTGTGCGTTCGGTACCAGGCAGGCTTGAGAAGAAGCCTGGTGTTAATGGTGCAACCGTTATCGACGATAGCTACAACGCGAATCCGGACTCTGTGAAACAGGCTATTAACGTGCTGTCTCGCTGTGGCGGTGTTCGTTATTTAGTGCTAGGTGATATGGCAGAGCTGGGAGCCGAGGCTGACAGCTTGCATGCAAAGCTCGGTTCGTACGCAAAGCAAACAGGTGTTGATGGGTTATGGACCACAGGGCCTCTGGCATCACATGCCTACAACGCATTTTCCATTGACCGTGCAAGCGCATCTGCTGGCGGACACTTTGTTGATCAAGAGACGCTGATTAATGATCTTAAAGCGTCGATGAAAGACGGTGTCACCGTGTTGGTTAAAGGTTCGCGAAGTGCTCGAATGGAACGTGTTGTTAAGGCGCTTATGCCAGTGGCTAAAGCCAGTATGGCGTCAAGTAGCGTGCTGCCATCATGATGTTAATGATCAGCGAATGGCTGGCATTGTTCGATCCTGGCTTTGGCGTGGTTCGATACATAACAGTCCGTGCCATCTTTGCTGCATTGACGGCGCTGGTGATCTGTTTGCTGGTTGGTCCACGGCTTATACGCTGGCTAACAGCGGCAAAAATTGGTCAATCTGTGCGCAGTGATGGCCCGCAGTCGCACCTGGTCAAGGCGGGTACACCCACCATGGGCGGTGCCATGATTATTGTGGCCGTGTCGTTGAGTACGTTGATCTGGTCTGATCTGACAGTCCGCCAGGTGTGGGTCATACTGTTTGTCACGATTGGCTTTGGTGCGATCGGCTGGGTTGATGATTATCGCAAAGTCGTATTAGCCAATTCGGTCGGATTAACAGCGCGAGAGAAGCTTGTCTGGCAGACGCTGGTTGCTGGTGCGGCCGTAGTTACCTTATATATAACGGCATCAGATCGTGCGGAAGTTGAACTGATCATTCCATTTTTTAAAGAAGCGGCCATTTATATGGGGTGGTTGTTCATCCCGTTTGCTTTTCTGGTTGTTGTCGGTAGTAGCAATGCTGTCAACCTAACGGACGGACTTGATGGCTTGGCTATCCTACCTTCTGTAATGGTTGCGGCAGGGCTGGGACTAATCGCCTACCTTGCTGGACACGCCATCTTTGCAGGCTATTTAGGCATACCCAATATCAAAGGAGCTGGTGAGCTAACCATATTCTGCAGTGCTCTGGTGGGTGCCGGGCTGGGTTTTTTGTGGTTCAACACCTATCCGGCGCAGGTGTTTATGGGCGATGTCGGCGCGCTGAGCATTGGTGCCTCGCTAGGGGCTGTGGCTATCATGGTGCGTCAGGAGTTGGTGCTTTTTATCATGGGCGGCATCTTTGTTCTCGAAGCAGTATCGGTCATTTTGCAAGTCGGCTCGTTCAAGTTAACGGGCAAGCGTATTTTTCGCATGGCGCCCATACATCACCACTTCGAACTTAAGGGGTGGCCCGAACCGCGAATCATTGTGCGCTTTTGGATCATCACGGTCATTCTGGTGCTGGTGGGTTTGTCGACCTTGAAGATACGCTGATGCAAATACGCGAACTACAAGACGAACGCGTACTGGTTGTCGGCTATGGTGTTACCGGCGCATCAGTGGCGCGATTTCTCAAGCAGGAACAAATCAGCTTTGACATTGCTGATGAATGTGATGCGGCGCGAGCGCGGCACATTGCAGACGAAGTGGGTTGTCATGTAGTCAACCGGTTCGATACTGAATTGTTCAGCCACTACTCAATACTGGTTCTGAGTCCGGGTATACCGCGTTCCACTCGGGCAATTGCGGAGGCTGTTGCTGCAGGTGCAACTGTCGTGGGCGACATAGAATTGTTCGCAGGCGTTGTTGATGTGCCCGTTATTGCGGTCACCGGCTCTAACGGCAAAAGCACCGTTGTGTCTTGGATAGCCAGCACATTGCAAAGCGCTGGTATCAATGCGCTGGCGTGCGGCAATATTGGTCAGCCTGCGCTGGACAGCATTAGATTGAACGCAGAGCTGTTGGTGCTGGAATTGTCCAGCTATCAGCTTGAGTCAACCTATTCGTTAAGACCTTTATCTGCCACCGTTCTTAATATTAGTGACGATCACCTGGATCGTTATGACAGCCTTGAACACTATGCGGCTACTAAGCGTACTGTGCTCGATCATGCACAACACCGCGTTGTCAATCGAGATGATCCGCGCACTTGGCCTACGAACGCTGAGCAGGAAAACTGTACCGGGTTCACGCTTGCAGTGGATGAGTCTGCGCCAGCGGTGCGCTGGCATCGTAGCTACAAGCAGAATCAATACTGGCTGTGTGACGATCAATCGACACTGTTGGCTCAGTCGGATTTGCGGCTGCCTGGAGATCACAATGCGGCGAATGCTCTGGCTGTACTGGCATTGATTGAACCACTGGCAGTCCCGTTTGCTGACTTGAAAGATGGCTTGCTTGGCTTCGCTGGCTTACCCCATCGCGGTGAATACCTCGGCGAGCAGGGAGGTGTGCGCTGGTATAACGATTCCAAGGGCACCAATGTAGATGCGTGTGCCAAGGCCATCACGGCTATGCCTGGACCTGTGTTATTGATCGCGGGCGGAATAGCGAAAGGTGCTGACTTCAAACCGCTGCGGGAGACCGTTCGAACACATGTGCGTCTGCTGGTGCTCATAGGGCGTGATCGTGAACGAATAAAAGCGCATCTGGACGGAACAACAGACATGGTTCTGGCTGAAGACCTGACACAGGCTGTGACTATCTGTCAGCGACAGGCCAAACCTGGTGATGTGGTGTTGCTATCGCCAGCGTGTGCCAGCTTCGATATGTTTAAAAATTTTGAAGATCGCGGTGAGCAATTCAGTGCAGCCGTTGAGCAGGTGCTAGCGGCATGAGCACATTGGTCTCCAGAGTCGCAACTGGCCGGTTAAGTGATTCGTCGCGTTCACACGAGCCGGAAGCTCGATCAGTGTTCGCTGACCACGCGCTGTTAATCGCCGTGCTAGCGCTTGGCTTGTTCGGTGCTGTGATGATCGCATCAGCCTCCATGGCCTTTGCACAAGAGACCTACAACACGCCATTCTATTTTGTCAGTCGCCAGTTGTTGTTCCTCGCTATTGGTTGTGCTGCGGGCGTTTTGACGTTCCGACTACCACTGGCCCTGTGGGAGCGATACGGCCCACATTTAATTATCATTTCATTGGTGTTTCTTCTGCTGGTTCTGGTTCCTGGCATAGGTAAGGAGGTTAACGGTAGCCGACGTTGGATTGACCTCGGTCTATTTACTGTACAGGTGTCTGAAACTGTCAAATTGTTTGTGATTGTGTATTTGGCGGGTTACCTGGTGCGTCGTGGTTACCTGGTACAGACAACCTTTGGTGGTTTTTTCAGGCCACTATTACTGATCTGTGCTGCGGGGGGGCTATTGCTGCTAGAACCCGATTTTGGCGCTGCTGTGGTTATCGTTGCTACCGCCGTCATCATGATTCTGGTTGCGGGTGTGCGTTTTTCACAGTTTATTGCCATTGTTGGCGTATTGGGTGTCGTAGGTGGTGTTCTGATAATGACATCACCTTATCGGCTGCAGCGGTTTGTCAGTTTTCTTGATCCGTTCGCTGATGCCTATAACTCCGGTTTTCAACTCACTCAGTCACTGATAGCAATTGGTAGTGGCGGTCTGACCGGTGTGGGCTTTGGCAGTAGTGTGCAAAAATTATTTTATCTACCAGAGGCTCATACTGATTTTCTGTTTGCCGTGTTATGTGAGGAGCTTGGTTTAGTTGGTGCGGTTTGCTTGATACTGCTCTACAGTTTCATCGTTTGGCGCTGTTTCACCCTGGCACGTATTGCTGATGAACAGGGTAATCGCTTTGCCGGATTTTTAGCCTTGGGCATTGGCGCCTGGATTGGCTTGCAGTCGTTTATCAATATGGGTGTGAACCTGGGTGTACTGCCAACTAAAGGTATCACGCTGCCCTTAATGAGTTACGGCGGCAGTAGTGCCATCGTTTTTGCCATTACCTTCAGTCTGTTACTACGTGTTGAGTGGGAACTACGGTACGACACCTCACTAACGTTACATGCACGTGAATCACGGATGAACGGAGGTGCTGCATGAGCCGCCCTGTGCTGGTTGCTGCCGGTGGTACTGGTGGTCATGTGATTCCTGCGTTAGCGGTGGCTGATGTGTTGGCTCAGCGAAATATTCCTGTTATCTGGATGGGTACCAGCAGTGGTTTGGAGGCCCGTTTGGTGCCTGCTGCCGGTATCGATATCCGCTGTATCTCTGTGGTTGGTTTGCGCGGTAAGACAGCCCTACAAACACTGATTGCACCGCTGAAGTTACTGCGCGCCTGTGTTCAGTGTGTGCATCTGGTGTATTCGCTCAAACCACGTGCTGTACTGGGTATGGGGGGATTTGTGTCGGGTCCTGTGGGTATTGCTGCGTTGTTAGCGCGAAAACCACTGGTGCTTCACGAACAGAACGCCATTGCTGGCATGACCAATCGTTGGTTAAGTGCCCACGCACAACGTGTTCTGTGTGCGTGGTCCGGTGTCTTCAAGGAGTCGATCAATGCCCGTAGCGTAGGAAACCCTGTATCGGCCGACATAGCAGAACTTGCGGCTAAGTCGTGCGCTGCAGATACGAATGCTTCCGAGCGTGCCAGTCGGCACTCACTACGTGTACTGGTTGTTGGTGGCAGTCGTGGAGCACAGGTGCTCAATGAGATTGTGCCAGAGGCCATTGCAGCGTTGGAGCAACCTGTGAGCGTACTGCATCAGGCAGGGGTGTCCAATGTAGAGAGTGTCGAGAAACGCTACCGGCAAGCAACTCAAGCCGATGTCACTGTGAGTGAGTTTATTGATGATATGGCAGGCGCCTATCAAGCAGCTGATGTTGTGATATCGCGCAGCGGTGCTATGACGATCACTGAGCTGAGTGCGTTGGGTGTACCGAGCATCCTAGTGCCGTTTCCATCAGCTGTGGATGATCATCAGACATACAACGCCAAACATTTATCGGATGTTGGTGCGGCTGTGCTGATGCCGCAATCTTCGCTAACAGCCTTGACACTCTCCAGTGAGCTTAAGCGCTTAATAAGTGCACCCGAGGAGCTTGCGGCAATGGCTCGTGCAGCTCGATCTTGCTTCACTCCGCGCGCCGCAGAAGCGGTGGCAGATGCGTTGATTGAGGTATCACGCTGATGGTTGTGGATATTTCACCTCTGGTCAAAAGCCAAATGCGCCGTGTTCGCGCCATGCACTTCATTGGTATTGGTGGCGTTGGCATGGGTGGTATTGCGGAGGTCATGCATCATCTGGGTTTTCGTATCAGTGGCTCTGACCTGGGTAGCAATGCATTGACCTTGCGTTTGCAGGAACTGGGTGTCGATGTACGTCAGGGCCATGCCGCCACGCATGTTGAAGATGCCGATGTCGTTGTTATATCAACGGCTGTTCCAGATACCAATCCAGAGCTTTTGCGTGCACGAGAGCTGCGAATACCGGTTGTGAGGCGCGCCGAGATGTTGGCCGAGCTAATGCGTTTCCAACAAGGCATAGCCGTGGCAGGGACACACGGAAAGACAACAACGACCAGTTTGGTTGCAAGCCTTCTGACAGAAGGCGGTATGGATCCTACCTATGTGATAGGTGGTCGGTTGAACAGCTCGTCTACCAATGCTTACCTGGGGCAATCCGAGTGGCTGGTTGCTGAGGCCGATGAGAGTGACGCCTCGTTTCTTTATCTACAGCCGGTCATGTCCATTGTGACCAATATCGATGCAGACCACCTGTCGACCTACGACGGTGACTTTGAGAAGCTCAAGCAAACGTTTGTCGACTTCCTGATGCATTTACCGTTCTATGGGCTTGCCATTGTGTGCATTGATGATGAGCACATAAGAGATGTCTTGCCGCGCGTTGGTCGACCCGTACGAACATACGGCTTTGATCAGGCGGCTGACGTGCAGGCGTTGAATGTACGTCAGGAAGGGCTGCGTATGTATTTTGATGTACGTATTGATGACGGTGGAGATGTGAGCAGTGAGATACGTGATATCGCGCTCAATATGCCAGGACGGCACAACGTACTCAACGCTTTAGCGGCGATCACAGTTGCACTGGAACTGGGCGTTCCAGTGAAGTCGAGCAAGCGAGCATTGTCACGCTTTGCCGGAATTGGCAGACGTGCCCAATCGCATGGATTTTTATTTTTCCCAGGTGGCACTGCTGAGCTACTCGATGATTATGGACATCATCCGACTGAGGTGTCTGCCACGCTCAAAGCCATACGCGGTGGCTGGCCCGAGCGGCGAATGGTTGTTATTTTCCAGCCACACCGATTCACTCGGACCCGCGACTTGTTTGAAGACTTTGCCCAGAGTCTGTCCTTAACTGACGTGTTGCTACTCACCGAAGTTTATGCAGCGGGTGAAGATCATATAACCGGCGCCGATGGTCGTGCACTGGCGCGAGCCATTCGCAACCGTGGTGCTGTAGAACCGATTTTTGTCGAGGATATTCACGATACACCAGCAGCGCTTGAGCGCATTTTAGAAGATGGCGACATCGTCCTGACTCTGGGTGCTGGCAATGTGGGTGGGCTGGCGCTGACTCTGCCCGAGTATTTTGCTGAAGGTGCACAGCTTAGACGTGAGGAGGCCAGACATGAGTGATTCATTGTTTGACCGACGACAGTTTAAGACTGAACAGTTTGGCAAGGTGGCCGTGGTGATGGGCGGCTGGTCAGCGGAGCGTGAAGTCTCGCTAATGAGCGGGCAGCAGATTTTTGAAGCCCTAAGCTCTGCCGGTGTCGATGCGCACGCTGTCGATGCTGGGCGCGACATAGCGACGGTGCTGACCCGTGGTGGGTTTGATCGGGCGTTTCTCATTCTGCATGGTCGCGGTGGCGAGGATGGCACGGTGCAAGGTGCTTTAGAGTTGGCCGGTTTGCCCTATACCGGTACCGGCGTGTTGGGTTCAGCATTGTGCATGGATAAGTGGCGGTCCAAAGCACTGGTCTCTTTACACGGTGTGGCGACACCGCAAGCCAAGCGTGTACAAACTCTGCAAGAGGCTGAGCAAGCCGCACAAGATATTGGTTACCCGGTGGTGGTTAAGCCGACACTTGAAGGATCGAGTATCGGCGTCACGATGGTTAACTATTCTCAGCAGATTGCCTCTGCCTTCGATGAGGCAAGACGCTATGGGCCTGTCCTGGTTGAGCAGCGTATGACTGGTCGAGAGGTGACCGCTGCTATTGTGGGTCGCACCGCCTTGCCACTAGTCAGCATGCAAGGCGCTGATGAATTCTATGACTATAAAGCCAAGTATCTGTCAGATGACACGCAGTACCAGTGCCCGGTCGATCTTCCAGATTCACTAACTGAGATAATCCAGCAGCGAGCACTGGCGGCATTTGATGCATTAGGGTGTCGAGCCTGGGCTCGGGTTGACTTCATGCTCGATGCAGATGGTCAACCGCAGTTTATCGAATGCAATACAGCACCTGGCATGACCAGTCATTCATTGGTGCCAATCGCTGCGGCCCAGGCAGGTGTTGAATTCGATACGCTGTGTTTGCAGATTCTGTCTGACACGCTCAGCTTGGCGGAGCTGGCAGCATGAATTCTTTAGGCACACAGTTGTCGGCGGGTGCACCGGTTTTGCCGACGGCGTTAGCCCTATCTTCGAGTGCTCGTTGGGTGATTGGTGTTGTGGGATTAGTGCTGATTATCGTCATCAGTGCAGCATTGACCCAGCTGACTAAGGATCCGGTGCAGTTTCCGGTGACCAATGTCGACGTACTGGGCACGGTGGACTATGTGGATCGTGCTGAACTGAAACAGATTGTCAATCGTTATGCAGGACGAGGCTTCTATGGACTGGATATCGATGATATCCGGCAGTCAGTCGAGGCACTTGAATGGATCGCCAGTGCGCGCGTGAGTCGGGTATGGCCAAGTCGTATTGAAGTTCACATCGAGGAGCATGAACCGGCTGCCCGATGGAATGACGATAGCCTGATGAGCAAGCGCATGGTGATGTTCCAGCCGCGGCAATTGCAGCCAGATAGTCCACGGTATCAGCAGTGGCGTGACGTATTTGCACCCCTGCCTCAACTGCGTGGCGCTGACGGGCGGCACAGTGAGTTGCTCGATTCATTTCGTGCCTATGAGCTGGAGTTGGAGCCATTTGGTATTGGTCTGAAGGTACTGGATGAAGATGAAAGACGCTCCCAGAGCCTAGAGCTTTCCAATCAAGTCACAGTGCGGTTGGGCTATGAAGACAGAGAGTTACGTCTGCAGCGATTTGTCGATGTATACCCGCGCTTTTTGAACGCTATTGAAAAACCTGTAGGTGAGTCGATTGAGGCAGCCACCGTCACGTTTGACATGCGCTACAGCAACGGATTCGCTCTTGGCGGTATTAGTGGTGCACAGCCACTTGAATCGCTGCAATTGAATTCTTCGCGTCTGGTACAGAGGCCACTGCAATGAGAAAGGGACAGTAATGGTTTCATCAACAGAAAAACAGATGGTTGTCGGGCTGGATATAGGCACATCAAAGATAGTTGCACTCGTTGCAGAGGTCGATGAGGAAGGCAATGTCGAATTGATTGCATTGGGAACACATCCATCCCAAGGCTTAAAAAAAGGGGTTGTGATCAATATCGACAGCACCGTCCATGCAATCAGTAAGGCGGTGGCGGAAGCGGAGCGAATGGCCGATGTTCAGATCAAGTCTGTGTTTGCAGGCATAGCCGGCTCACATGTTAAAAGTCTGAATTCGCATGGCATCGTGGCGATTAAAAACGCTGAAGTAGAGCAAGATGATGTTGATCGTGTTGTCGACGCTGCGAAGGCTGTCGCGATACCGGCAGATCAACGCATTCTGCATGTATTGCCGCAGGAATTCATCATTGATAATCAGGATGGTATTCACCAACCGGTTGGTATGTCCGGTGTTCGTCTTGAAGCTAAGGTGCACCTAGTCACTGGCTCAATCAGCGCTGCACAAAATATCGCCAAGTGTATTCAACGTTGTGATTTAGAAGTCGAGGACATCATTCTTGAGCAACTGGCGTCCAGCCACTCGGTACTAACCGATGACGAAAGAGATCTGGGCGTGCTACTGGTTGACATGGGTGGTGGTACCACCGATATCGCCATCTTTACTGAAGGTGCTATTCGGCACACAGCTGTTATACCCATAGCCGGTGATCAGGTCACTAATGACATAGCCGTTGCGTTTAGAACGCCAACGCAATTTGCCGAAGAAATCAAAGTTAAGTACGCGTGTGCGCTTCGCCAACTGGCAAGCCCCGATGACATGATCGAAGTGCCAGGTGTGGGTGATCGCAATGCCCGACGTCTGGCCAGACAGACGCTTGCGGAAGTGGTAGAGCCGCGCTACGAGGAACTGCTGGGATTGGTTCAGGGCGAACTGAGACGTAGCGGATTTGAAGACGCCTGTGCTGCCGGGGTTGTACTAACCGGTGGTACGTCAAAAATGGAAGGTGTCGTGGAACTGGCCGAGGAGATTTTTCACATGCCAGTGAGGTTGGGAGTGCCACAGCATGTCGATGGATTGTCCGAAATGGCGCGCAATCCAATTCATGCCACAGGTGTCGGCTTGTTGCTTTATGGACAGCGCAGTCGCAGGCAACCACGCAGTGCATCCGTTGATACACGGTCCGAAAGGGGCTTGTTAAAACGGATGACCGAGTGGTTTCAGAGAAATTTTTAAATGATGTTTGCTTTGAGATGTTTGCAGTACCCCGGGAGCGACAACGGTGCAACAAGATGCCGATCGCATAGAGAACGTACGACTTATGAAACTAGATTAGGAGAAATTCAAGATGTTTGAACTCGTTGACTCAATCAATGATTCCCCCGTTATCAAACTGGTCGGTGTCGGTGGAGGCGGTAGCAATGCTGTCCAACACATGGTGGCATCTGGCATAGAAGGGGTGGACTTCATTTGCGCGAATACAGATGCGCAAGCACTCAAGGGCATGCATGCCCAAACGGTCTTGCACATAGGGCAGAGTATTACCAAAGGGTTGGGCGCTGGTGCAAACCCCGAAATCGGCCGACAGGCTGCCATGGAGGATCGCGACCGCATTCAGGATCTGATTGAAGGGACTGACATGCTGTTTATCACCGCCGGTATGGGTGGTGGTACAGGCACTGGTGCCATTCCAGTGGTCGCGCAAATCGCGCGTGAAATGGGCGTACTCACTGTGGCAGTGGTCACCAAGCCGTTTCCTTTTGAAGGTAATAAGCGTATGCGCACAGCCGAAGCCGGTATAGAGGAGCTTCGCGGGCACGTTGATTCATTGATCACGATTCCTAATGAAAAGCTGCTCTCGGTGCTGGGCAAGAACATCAGCCTTCTGGATGCCTTTAAAGCGGCTAATGATGTACTCCGTGGTGCCGTGCAAGGCATTGCTGAGCTGATCACAAACCCAGGACTGATCAACGTTGACTTTGCTGACGTTCGAACGGTTATGAGTGAAATGGGTCTGGCGATGATGGGTTCTGGTGTGGGCCGCGGTGATGAGCGCGCCACGGAAGCGGCTGAAATGGCCATCTCTAGCCCGCTGCTTGAAGATATAGACCTGGCTGGCGCACGCGGTATTCTGGTTAACATCACAGCCGGATTGGACATGGCCATTGGTGAATTTGAGGAAGTTGGTAATGTAGTCCGTTCGTTTGCCGCCGACGATGCCACCGTGGTGGTCGGAACGGCTATTGATGAGTCGCTCGAAGGCGAATTACGTGTAACGGTGGTCGCCACCGGGCTGGGTCATCAGGCTCAGCAGTCTCATCAACAACTCCGGTCGGTTCAGCAGTCTGTGCAACAGCAGCGAGCCGCGGCCGGTGGCGGCTCCCCGTATAGTCAGGGCGGTCATGCTGGCATGGGTGGACATTCGCACAACACTGGTAACGTGCAATCTCCCTACGCTAATTACGATAAACCCACAGTGATTCGAAAGACCGCTCGAGGCGCTGCTCAGGGAACAGGTCCTGCGAATAATGGTCATGATGTGGAATACCTTGATATTCCGGCGTTTTTACGCAGACAGGCTGACTAGTATGTGCATTACACCTGGTAAAGGGTAGAGCAGGGAGTCGTATTATCCAGTAACATTCTGTCGATTGGATGGAGTGCCCACCTGGGCACTCCTGACAGCAACTGAATTTTGGCTCCCGATTGGACGCTATCTAGCCCGGTTCACGCAGTAGCCAGTTTTCTGGCAAACCGAGCAAGTAGTTCATCTGGTTGTGTGCGTCATTGTGAATTAGCATCGTCAACCGTGTAAAAACGGCCAAAGGTGCTATATAAACAAGAGGCGGCTACTACCGGTTGCAGCAGGGTTACATTGTGATACGACAAAGAACGTTAAAGAATTCGATTCGCGCTACCGGCGTGGGCTTGCACACGGGTAAGAAAATATACCTGACCCTCAGCCCTGCGCCCGTCAATGCCGGTATCGTGTTCCGTCGTACCGATTTTAACCCGCCAGCTATTATCACTAATGATGCGTTAGGCGTTAGGACCACGGAACTTGCCACATCGTTGTACAACGATGATGGTGTACGCGTGTCTACCATTGAGCATCTGATGGCGGCGTTAGCCGGTCTGGGCATTGACAACTGCTATGTCGATCTCAGCGCCGACGAGGTCCCCATCATGGACGGCAGCGCTGCGCCTTTTGTTTTTTTGGTGCAATCAGCGGGCATTCAGGAACAGTCCGCCGCCAAGCGCTTTATCCGTATCAAGAAACCGATTGACGTGCGTGTAGACGATAAATGGGCTCGGTTTGATCCGTTTAACGGCTTCAAGGTGAAGTTCACAATAGATTTTGACCACCCGGTTTTCAAAAACGATACCAAGACCGCCGAGGTTGACTTTTCAACCACCTCTTTTGTGCGAGAGATTAGTCGCGCAAGAACATTTGGCTTTATGCGTGATATTGAAGCCTTACGAAAGCGCGACCTGGTGCTCGGTGGCAGTATGGATAACGCCATCGTCATAGATGACTATCGAGTGTTGAATGAGGGCGGTTTACGGTACAAAAACGAATTTGTCCGTCACAAAATCCTCGATGCCATCGGCGATCTCTACCTACTAGGCCGCAGCGTGATAGGCTCCTTCGAAGGTTATAAGGCAGGTCATGCTTTGAACAACCAGCTTGTGCGCGAGATGCTCAAACAACCGCAATGTTGGGAAGAGGTGGTGTTTGAGGGCGAAAACACGCAAGTTGCCCCAATTTCTTATGGTCAGCCGTTTGAGGCAGTCGGATAGATCGATTCTTGGCTGGCTGTTGGCTGGTTATTGGCTAGTTCTTGGTAAAATCGACTACAAACGGTGCTGTTAAGACTGACGCAATGTCTTGGCTAATTTGAGTAGCTCGTAACGCAATCGTCGTGCGTTTTGACTCTCTACCTGGTGACGTTTTTTTCTGGCAGCGTTGGCCCGTGTTGGTTTTCGACCAGCCGTTCGCTGGCTGTGGACAGCCGCTGCGTTGTCTCCGCCTTGTGGTTCAGTTGCCACGCTGTCTACGGTGTTTGCTAATGCTGCTAACGCACGGGCGGCAGCATCACTACCGCCATTGGGTTTGCGACGAGTGGTGCGAACGGCTGGCTCTTCAGCAGGCGATACGTGAAAGCTGACCGTGTGAATATCCAGCCTTTCTTGCCTTAATATGTCAATTATATGGCGCTCGCTGAACCGTAAGCGGGCCACCCAGGCTGCGCTATCTACCGTCAGCCGTAATCGACCACCTTCAAGGCGGCAAAATTCGATATGGTCCAATGTGCTGACTGGCACAATCCGTGAAATCACCCGCTTAATACGGTAATCCTGCTGCAGCGTTGCACGGGTTGTCGTGCCTATTAAGGTTTCAAAGGATTTCATGAACACACTCTCTACGCCGCAACGCGTTAGTCATCTGCCACTGCCAATCCGAATGGGCCTAGCCTGTCTCAAACTGTGGCGATTAAAACATGGCAAACACCTGCTTCCAACTCTGTTGGTCAGTTTGATTGCGATGATGAGTGCCACTGTGGGTTATGCCACGGCCAGACTGTACAGCACAACTCAGCCGAGCAATGCTAGCACTGACATTGTTGGACAACCTGCACCACTAGCGGCCATGCCAATCAATCGAGCGGCGGGCCATCCTGTGTATTCAATGACTGCTCACGAACTGGGCCAGGTACAGGCAGAAATTGACAGGCTTAGGCTGTTGTTTCGCCAATTGGCAGAACTCGCTGGGTTGCAGGACGGTGAATTTGATCTGGATCTTGGCGCTGACGCGGAGCCATCACTGACCAGCTCCCGCACAAATTCGCCTTCACACAAACAGGCGTTCACGGTTGCAAAACAGCAACTGACCCCTATCTCCGAACAATCCGAAAGAATGCACAGTATTTTCCAAAAACGTCGACAGGACTATGATGGTGCGATATCTGGCAAACCGTCCATTGAGGGTCGAATCAGCTCGCGGTTTGGCTACCGAATTGACCCGGAAACAGGCCTTAGGCAGCTGCACAATGGGTTGGATTTCGCCGGAACAACCGGCAGTACAATTATGGCACTGGCAGATGGTGTGGTGACTTACTCGGGAAAAAATGGCGGCTATGGCAATCTGGTTGAACTTGAACACCCTAATGGTTATCGGACACGGTATGCACATAACCAATCGTTGCTGGTTCCAGTTGGTCGAAAAGTGACAAAAGGTCAGGCCATTGCCACGATGGGTTCAACTGGACGTTCGACCGGCACACATGTGCATGTCGAGGTCCGGCGCCATGACATGCCGGTCGATCCTCAACTGTTTATACGCTGAACCCACTAGGTGGCTTAGATGCCATAATGAGGTGTGTCTGGCTGCTGCAGAATAGGGGGTCTGGACATCATCAGTTTTTTCGCAGGTTTTTGACAACGCCTGCTAGCAACCGCAGCATCCGCTGCCAGCAAGGTCTGTATTCATGTTAGCTAATCTGGTCAAGAAATTCGTCGGCAGTAGCAATGATCGCGTCGTTAAACGTTTGAGCAAGGACGTTGATGCCATCAATGCATTGGAGGCAGAATATCAGGCCCTATCCGATGAGGCATTAGCCGCAAAAACCGTTGAATTCCGTGAGCGGCTAGCGAACGAGTCGACCACGCTCGATGCGTTGCTGCCCGAGGCATTTGCCGTAGCTCGCGAAGCTGGCAAGCGAGCGCTTGGTATGCGCCACTTCGATGTACAGATGATCGGCGCCATGGTGTTGAACAATAACAAGATCGCTGAGATGCGCACCGGTGAAGGTAAGACTCTAGTAGCGACCGCGTCGGTTTATCTCAATGCACTGGCCGGTAAAGGTGTGCATGTCATTACCGTCAATGACTATCTGGCTCAGCGTGATTCGGCCTGGATGGCCAAGCTCTACAGCTTTCTAGGTCTGAGCACGGGCGTCATTATCGGTGGCCTGGGTCCTGAAGAGCGCCGCGAAGCCTATGCCTGCGACATCACCTACGGCACTAACAACGAATTCGGTTTTGACTATCTGCGCGACAACATGTCCCACAGCCCTGATCAGCGCGTCCAGCGCGGACTCAATTACGCCATCATAGATGAAGTTGACTCCATCCTGATTGATGAGGCACGCACACCCCTGATTATCTCGGGTCCCGCCGATGGTGACAGCGAGCTGTACGGCAGGCTCAATGTGGTGATCCCAAAACTTGCCCGGCAAATGGAAGAAGAGGGTGAGGGTGATTATTCGGTGGACGAGAAAGCCAAGCAGGTTCACTTGACCGAGAACGGTATGGAGACAGTCGAGGATGTGCTGATTGAGCAAGGCATTCTGGAAGAGAACGCCAGTTTATATGACCCATCCAATATTGCCGTGCTGCATCACCTGAACGCAGCGTTACGTGCACACGCGATCTACCAGAAAGATATCGATTACATCGTCAGCAATGATCAAATAGTTATTGTTGATGAATTTACCGGCCGTACTATGCCGGGGCGACGCTGGTCAGAAGGCTTGCATCAGGCTATTGAGGCGAAGGAAGGTGTCACGATTCAACGTGAAAACCAGACGCTGGCCTCCATTACATTTCAAAATTACTTTCGGTTGTACGACAAGCTGGCTGGCATGACCGGTACAGCCGATACTGAGGCGTTTGAGTTCCAGTCTATCTATGGATTAGAGGTTGTTGTTATACCGACTCACCGCCCCATGGTCCGAGACGATAAGGCCGATCTGGTTTTCCTGACGCAGCGCGAAAAGTACGACGCTATTATTGACGATATTGAGGAATGCTCCAAACGTAACCAGCCTGTATTGGTGGGTACCACGTCCATTGAAACATCCGAGTACCTATCAGGGTTACTGAAACAGAAGGGTATTCATCATGAAGTGCTTAATGCCAAGCAGCATGAGCGCGAAGCCAACATAATTGAAAACGCTGGACGCCCGAACGCTGTCACCATAGCCACGAATATGGCGGGTCGGGGTACTGATATTGTCCTCGGTGGTAGCCTCGAAGCCGAGTTAGCTGCGTTGTTAACAGCAGGTGGCGATCCAGCGTCAGCCGAATCCAGCTCATCGGCGCTCAAAGACGATTGGCAAGCACGACACGATGCCGTGCTGCAATCAGGTGGGTTGCACATCATCGGTACCGAGCGACATGAATCTCGTCGTATAGATAATCAGCTGCGAGGTCGTTCGGGGCGTCAGGGTGATCCGGGTTCAACTCGGTTCTATTTGTCGCTGGAAGACAGCCTGATGCGAATATTTGCCAGTGAACGCGTCAGCGGTCTAATGCAGAAACTGGGCATGGAAGAGGGCGAGGCGATTGAGCACCCGTGGGTCACCAAAGCTATAGAGAATGCGCAGCGCAAGGTGGAAGGCCACAACTTCGACATGCGCAAGAACCTGCTTGAGTATGACGACGTTGCCAATGATCAGCGTAAAGTGATTTACGAGAGCCGTAATGAGCTGATGGAAACGGAGCACATGCGTGATCTCATTGATGATTTGCGTGAAGAGATTATTCCTGGAGTCGTGGCGCAATACATTCCACCTGGTTCACTGGAAGAAGCGTGGGATTTAGACGCCTTGCAGACTGAGCTTAAGAGCATGACCAATCAAGACTTTGATATTAAAGCCTGGCTGGTAGAAGAGCCAAACATGCCAGAGGAGGACTTCACTACGCGCATTCTTGCTGAATTAGTTGAAGAATATGACAACAAGGAAGCAACAGCTGGCGCCGAAGGTTTGCGTAATTTTGAACGCTATGTGGCATTACAAGCGTTGGATGATAGCTGGAAAGAACATCTGGCCGGTATGGACTATCTGCGACAAAGCGTTGGCTTGCGAGGCTATGCACAGAAGAACCCTAAACAGGAATACAAGAAAGAGGCGTTCGAGTTGTTCACCACGATGTTGGGTGAGTATAAGTCGCAAGTGGTGACGGTTTTGAGTAAGGTGCAGGTCCGTGATGCCGAGCAGGTTGAGCAAGCCAAGGCCCAGGCCGAAGCGCAGGCACAAGCAAGCAGTCCACAAGTGAGTTACGAGCATAAGGAAGTGGCCAGTGCGCTGGCTGATGGACCTGATGATGATGGGTCAGCATCAACAGGGGACGCCGCCGTGGCTGCGGCCGCTGCAGCACGCGGCGCCGTTCGGCAACAAGCGCAGGCTGTTGCCCCGACCCAGCCGATACGCAGAGACATGCCCAAAGTTGGCCGCAATGAGACTTGCCCGTGCGGCTCGGGTAAAAAATATAAGAACTGCCACGGCAAGTTAACCTGATATGGCAGTGAACCTTGATCTGGCCCCTGCTGCTTGTGTTGCAGGTGTTGAGCTGGCTACTGTCAGTGCCGGTTTGAAAGCCGACGGTACTGCCGATATGGTGGTAGCGATGTTGGCAGATACAGCCGTGACAACAGCGGTGTTTACTCAGAATACATTTTGTGCGGCGCCAGTGACACTGTGCCGGGAATACTTGAATGTCAATGGTGGTGCCGTAAGAGCTCTACTGATCAACTCAGGTAATGCCAATGCCGGTACTGGGCAACCGGGTATTGCTATGGCCCGTGGACACTGCCAGGCACTGGCCAGTGCATTGTCAGTACCGGTTGAATCAGTGCTGCCTTTTTCAACAGGTGTTATTGGGCAATTGTTACCTGATGAAAGAATGCGCGCAGGTATTGCCCGAGCTGCATCGGAGTTGGCGCAGCGCGGTGTTGACCAAGCGTCTGATTCAACGCCAGATGCCGCACTGAAATACTGGGACGATGCTGCAAGAGGCATCATGACCACAGACACACATCCGAAGCTTACGTCACAAGTGGTGATGATCGCCGGCAGCCCCGTGACCATTACCGGCATGGCAAAGGGTGCTGGTATGATCCAGCCGAATATGGCCACCATGCTGAGCTACGTGTTTACCGATGCCGCTATAGATTTGAAAGACCTGAGCGAAGCACTGCGATCAGTCGTGGATGTGTCGTTCAATGCCATCACTGTGGATAGCGACACCTCAACCAATGATGCCTGTGTTTTGGTAGCCACAGGTGTGGGCGAAGCACTGGACTCTACGCAGGTAGAGTGGCCAACATTCATGAGCGCATTAACCAAGGTATGCACCGATTTGGCACAGGGAATTATTCGTGATGCTGAAGGTGCAACAAAGTTTATCAGCGTTCATGTGAGCGGCGGCAACGATACTGCTGAGTGCAAACGGGTGGCCTACGCTATAGCCAACTCACCGCTGGTAAAGACTGCCATGTTCGCCAGTGATGCCAACGTTGGTCGTCTGCTAATGGCCATTGGCAAGGCTGATATAAAAGATCTGGATGCCTCCGGGGTGACTGTGCGTTTAGGTGATGTATTAGCCTTCGAAAACGCCGGTATAGCGTCGGGTTATACCGAAGAGCGTGGCGCAGCCGTTATGTCAGAAGATGAAATTGATGTGCACGTGGATCTGGGTCGTGGGGCGACTGCCGCATCGGTGTATACCAGTGACCTGTCTCACGACTACGTGAGTATTAATGCTGATTACCGATCTTGACACGCAATGCTCGTGAGCCGTACGGATAATCGGTAAACACAGTTGAGTCCCTAATGTCGCCAGCCCGGCGTTGGAAAAACTCAACGTATACCCTGGTTTAGTTGCTACACATGAAAGTCATTGAAGTGGTTGCGGGTATTATCTTTAATCCGCCTCGTACCGAAGTTTTGGTGGCTTTGCGAAAGCCCGAACAACATCAGGGAGATCGTTGGGAATTCCCTGGTGGCAAACTGGATAGTGACGAAACACTGGAGGCAGGTCTAGCGCGTGAGCTGTATGAAGAGATTGGCATAACTGTTGGTCAGTGTTCTGCGCGAACTATTATTGAGCATAGTTATCCTGATAAAAAGGTGCGGCTGCATTTCTGGGATGTGACTGAATTTGAGGGTGAGCCCGTTGGGTGTGAGGGACAGCAGTTAAGATGGGTGGCTTTAAACGAGTTACACACGCTGGTGTTTCCTGATGCTAACCAGCCGATTGTTGATGCGTTAACAACGAATTAACCACAGACTCATTGCGTTCATAGTTATAGCCAGTTTTGTCAGCCGATTTTCGCGAATCGATTAAGTACTTTCGCGAAGAAATGACAAGTCTATACAGAGGTCTTCTATGAACGAGAGTTTGATCTGCGAATAATCAGCAGGAGTCTGTATTTGCTGATAGCCGTTCTGAGTACGCTTTGTGTGCGTCACAAGCTGCTGACAATGTATATCAAAAATCCAGACTTCAGGAATGTTATTCCGGGCATATAGAGGTATTTTGATATCTGCGTCGTAGTCAATTGATGTGTCGGCAACTTCAATAATCAGTAAAACATCTGATGCTTTAGGAAGTTTGTGACGATAAAAATCATGACGAGGTTTGAGAATCGCAATGTCTGGCTCAGATTCTGAGTCATTTGACAGCACGACGGGGTTCTGGATTTGTACGATTGCCTGCTCACCTAGTCTGGTGACGAATGCGCGAGTAAGTCTGTTAGTAAAGCTACTGTGCTGACTCCCTATAGGTGCCATTGTAATGATCTCTCCTTCGATCAGTTCAACCCTTTCCTTGGGATGAAAAATGCCAGCGTCACCCATGCGGTGGTAGTCCTCTACGCAGAGTCGGCGTCTTGTCAGTTTGTCCGGTAAGGCACTCATGGGTATGCCTGGTAAGTGTCCAGTAGTTAGGCAAAGTGTAGCATGGCGTGAATTGTATAATCTGACCCTATCGGTCATATAGCTGTAAATAATAACAGTATTTAATTGTCAGATTTTCCGAGATACAGTGCATGAAGCGCGTGCACACTATCGACAGTCTGTTCAACAGTTCCGGTGTTATCAATAACATCATCCGCAATTGCCAGCCTATCTTCACGACTAGCTTGGGCGTTCAGAATCGCCCTGACTTCGCGCTCCGATGAGCCATCACGAGCCATCAATCTTTCAATTTGCACATCCACAGGTACATCAACGACCACGATTCGATCATAGCGATCTTGTTGATCGGTTTCCAGCAGGAGCGCAATTGCGTAGACAAGATAGGGGTGATTCCGCTCTCTGGCTTCTTCAATGCGCTGCTCAGAGAGATCCCGAATCAACGGGTGCAAAGTATTGTCCAGAAACTTACGGTCAGTTGGGTTTGCGAATACGATCTGTCGCAGTGCCTTACGGTCAAGTTCACCCTTGGGTGTCAGAATGGCAGTAGAGAAATAGCCGATCAGTGCGTTCAATCCTTGGCTGCCAGGTTGAACCACTTCTCTAGCCAGCTTGTCCGCGTCAAGAACCGGTACGCCCAATTCTGCAAATGTATCAGACACCAGCGTCTTGCCGCTGGCGATTCCACCGGTCAGGCCAATAAGTAGCAAAATATTCGTTAATTGTAGCTAACTGAGAAACCCATAATACCAGTTGCTCAGCGACTCACCCCACAGCATGGCTATCCAGCCAGCCGCTGCCAGATAAGGACCGAAAGGGATAGGAATGTTTTTGTCTCGGCCGGTGAAAGCGATGATGGTGACACCCACAACTGCGCCCACCAGTGACGACAGAAGAATGACTACTGGTAAGGCTTGCCAACCGAGCAGTGCACCGATCGCGGCCAGCAACTTGAAGTCGCCATAGCCCATACCTTCTTTGCCTGTGATAATACGAAATAGCTGATACACCGTCCATAGCACCAGGTAGCCTGCCGCTGCACCAATAACGGCAGATCGTAAATCAGTGAACACCGGTAATAGAGCTGCTAGTAGACCTACCCACATTAATGGCAGAGTTAGTGAGTCTGGTAGCAGTTGATGATCAATGTCGATCATGGTCATGGCCACGAAAAACCAAGTCATAGCAATACCCAACATAGCTTCTGGTGTTGGGCCCAATTGCCAGGCAACGATGAGTGCCAACAACGTTGTCACGAATTCGACCATGGGGTAACGAGCAGAAATGCCTGCTTTGCAGTGCGCGCACTTGCCAGCTAGCATTACATAGCTGAGAACCGGAATATTTTGAAGGGCTGTGATTTCTTTGTTGCAAGATGGGCAGCGTGAGCGCGGTACGGCGAGGTTGAAAGTCTCTGGCAGTACAGCTTCTTTGTTGGTTGTGTCAGAGTTCGATGTCGATGCGACATCATGTTCCGAATCAACTCCTGAGGAGGCTTTTGCCCGCTCGGCCTCAAACTCCTCAATACCCTCGCGCCAGGATCGCTCCATCATGATCGGTAAGCGATGAATGACAACATTCAAAAAACTACCAACCAACAGGTTGACCAATGCAACAACGCCGTAGAAGACTACGGCGTTGTTTTGCAAGACATCTAGTATTGACATGACAAGATTATGGCTTGTTTTATTTGATCACACAGAGACTAATTCATTCACCCACCGGCGACCACCGCCAAT
>CALKXZ010000444.1 GCA_938003775.1 uncultured Granulosicoccus sp.
TACATTGGCCATCTATGATCAGATATACCAGCGATTTGATGATCTGGACTATCAGTACGAGCTGGGTAATATCAGTATCAAGATCTCTGGTTGCATGAACGCCTGCGGCCACCACCACGTTGGCGATATCGGTATTTTAGGTGTCGATAAGGGTGGTGTCGAATGGTACCAACTGACCGTTGGTGGACACGCGGGCAACGCGGCATCGCTGGGTCAACGTCTAGGCAAGGCGATCGCTAAAGATGATGTTGCGGATGCCATCGAACGCTTATTGCAAGCCTATGTCGCCTGTCGTGAACCGGAGGAATCGTTTCACGACGTAGTAATGCGTCTGGGGCCTGCCCCGTTTAAGGAGAAAGTCTATGCCACTGCTGCGTAACGGCCATTGGGCCAACGACAACCCTTGGGTACATGTCGCCGACGAACAGGACTTACCCGATAATGCCGAAGATCACGTGTATGCGCTATGCAGTCTGCAGCGTTACCAGACACTGGAGGCTGCTGGTACGAACAGTGTGTCAGGTATCTGGCTCAGCCCCGAAGATGATGTGCTGCAGTTGTCAGAATACTTGCAGCGCTTGCAGGTAATTGCCATCGACTTCCCGACGTACACTGACGGCCGCGGCTATACCCAAGCCCGCATTTTGCGTACTCAACTGCACTATTCAGGCGAACTGCGAGCAGTCGGTGATATCAGACCCGATCAGCTGTTATTCATGGTTCGCGCAGGGCTGGATGCATTTGAATTCCAGCAGGCACCCGATGCAGAACTGATTAATCAAATCCTAACCCGTTACCGCATTAATTACCAACCTAGCTATGCGTTACCACTGGCAGGCTGACCACATGTGCCAGCACTCATACAAGGCTAGTCAGGAAATTGCTGCTTGGAGCGATCAGTCAGGATAGACTAGAGACCATGGACAAACGACTACTGGATATTCTGGTCTGCCCGGTTACCAAGGGCAAACTGGTCAGACGCGACGACGAGCTCTGGTCGAGGCAGGCAGCGCTAGCCTTCCCCATTCGAGACGGCATTCCTGTCATGCTCGAAGAGGAAGCGCGGACGCTAACACTGGAAGACGTCGAAGCAATGGAAAAGGATAGCCGTTGACGTTGTCGCTAGACACTGCCGTTGAACAATGACGATGAATTACTGAACCGTCGTTAAACGAATATTGACAATCCTGGAGCGTGATTCTACCCAGGCGTTTGACCGACCTTCAAAACGACGCATCTGTAAAAAAACAGCTGGCTCATCAGCGTAGGCAGCCGATAATGCTATCGCGTTATCAAAACTCTTCCAATTTGCATCGTCGAAGTCAGGTGACGTACTGACCCGGTAATGGTTAGGTTCTCCGGTTACCTTGGGCATCAACACGGTACGATTGGATTTTTCCATGACATCAACATTAGCTATGTTGATCTGAGGGGGGTTAGCAGCCATGCTGCTACCCGCACGGCAGCGAGGACCAGGAGTACCTTCTGTTAACGTCAGCTCTCTTACCAGATTGAAGCCACGAGCGGGCTCGCTAATCCGAAGGCCACTGAAGCGTGTCTTTGACACAGTAACCACCAATGGCACATTAGGTACCTCAACTATGGCCTCGCCATCGGCATTGGTGAAAAGCGCGCCAAACTGTTTGAAATTTCCCGGAAGACCAATGCATACTGACGCACCAGACACCGGTTCACCCGCGTCGTCCACAACACGAACACCAAATTTGGATTGTTCTGCATGCGCCGACACTGACGCAATCAGCGCGCAAGCTAGCACAGGTATCACCATTGCGGCTGAGCGCTTACCAAGCGTATGAATAATTTTCACTGCACGTCTCCTAACGATATCCACCGTTGCAATTAGTCAAATTTCTGACTAATCACTCTGAGTGTCAATACTATGACAGTTCAGATACGTGCAGTGCTCCATTTGTCGCGGCTGTGGGACAAGTCACAATCGATAGAGAAGAAATGCAATCTGTTCGGCAATGCGCTAAACAGCACAGATCGGCTGTTTACGTTGCGCGCCAAATCGAATCGGTAGTTCCTGGGTTTAGTGCACCGCAAAATACGGTAGGCGTCAGACAGACCTGCAGGCGGTAAGCCGGTTTAACGTGGAAAAACCAGTCTCAATTACCCCAGTGACGAACAGCGCCAGTATCCAGATGGATAAAATTGGACCTGCTGTACAAACCAACACCACCTGCTTGCAGGCTCAGCGCAGCATTACGCAGCTTTTTCACAGGTATACCTGGGATGTAGATGTCAGCAGCTCGACCTTCCATATGCAAACTAAACTTGGCAACACCTGAAGAGCGGCGCCTTAACTTGGCATTGGTCTCGGGTGTCCGATAACCGGACAATACATGCACAGGGTCTGTGATACCCAGTGCAATCTGTAGTCGCAGGAGTTGGTCATACAGATTCGTATCAATAGCGGTGGCAACGTTGGCACGCCGATCGCGCATTAGGTGGTTCAGCTGTGCCATATTTTCGTCAATGTACATACCGTGCGTGAAATACACGATATCAAGCTCTTCCCGAGTATGTACATTCACCAAATGCAGGCGGCGTGACGCGACTGGATCGAGTTTGGCTTGGGGCACGTCGTTCGTAGTCACAGCAGCGTGAGCTAGCCGAGGCGCCAGAGTTTCAGCGGCGGTCGTGATTAACGCTGCACTCATAGACAGCTTCCCCAAATTCAGCGCTTGCGTCGCTGAGTTTTTTAGGAACAGACGCCTGGATGAGGTTGGTTGTGATGCAGTGGCAGCGCCTGCACTAGTTGGCTGACAACTGGGCTGACTAGTTGGCTGACTAAAGGGCTGACTAATGGACTGACCACTGGGTAAACCACTGGATAGGTCCGCACCAATCTGAATCACATTTTTTTTTGCACAGAACGGCATATATTTAAACACGCTATACAACAGGCACAGACGGAAAATAACGATGAGACTTAACGAGGCGCACTGCCTGTCAAATACACGACGTATTGTGCCACAGAAACAGCGAACATCGCCTGGCGATAACATTCATGAACAAATGTCCATAACGAGTAGATCGCAATAATGTGACCAACTTCAGATATAACTAACTTCCAGCACTTCGTACTCGCGAATGCCATTGGGTGTTCTCACCCCTACGTCGTCACCCTCAAGCTTGCCAATCAGTGCTTTGGCAACCGGTG
>CALKXZ010000445.1 GCA_938003775.1 uncultured Granulosicoccus sp.
ACTCGCCAGATTGCCCAGAGGACGAACCTGCTGAGGCTCGCGCCTGACCCGGATGAGCATGCTCAGGGCGAATTTGTGCAGGGTGGGTTTGGCTGGGTCTTCCCTGCCCAGGCCGGATCATATCGTCAGGGTGAACCTCACCCAACGCAGAGTACTGATCATGCATGGGCTGATCGCCCATCAGCGGATCGACATCGTCAGGCATATCGTAGCCGCCACGTCCGATACCGTCCAGATTGTCCAGTTCGGAATTCATACCGCGTAATCGTCGATCAGATACTTTTCTGGGTCTGCCAGAAAAATACAGCAGCAACAGAATGGCAACGCCTGCAAGTATCAGAATCCAACGTAGATTTTCCATCGGCGTTTCCCCACAATGCTCTCAACGAGCTCAGTTATGTCTGTAAACGTGAACGAACTGTCTAACTGTACTTACGGATGAATAAGCAACCCGCGGCTCCAAATCCTAGATTCACCTAGCTGGCCCTGTGCCACAGTTGCAGTGAGCACACCTAGACTACGCACCCGCCAGCTCTACGGCTTCTTGCACATCCACCGCAACCAATCGCGACACACCCGGCTCGTTCATCGTGACACCCATCAGCTGCTGAGCCATTTCCATGGTCACTTTGTTGTGTGTGATAAAGATAAATTGTACACGCTCTGACATTTCCTTGACCAGCTCGCAGAACCGACCCACATTGGCATCATCAAGCGGTGCATCGACCTCATCAAGCATGCAAAAAGGTGACGGGTTCAATTCGAAAAAGGCAAATACCAGGGCGACTGCGGTGAGCGCTTTTTCCCCACCTGACAACAGTTGTATGTTACTGACCCGCTTCCCCGGTGGTTGTGCGTTAACACTGACACCGGCACTGAGCAGATCATCGCCGGTCATTTGTAATGAACCGTGGCCTCCGCCGAATAGGCGCGGAAAAAACTCTTCTACTTTGGCATTAACCTTCTCAAACGTGTCCTTGAAGCGCGAACGCGTCTCACGATCTATCTTGGCAATTGCACGCTCTAGTGTTGCCAGCGCCTCCGTAACATCCAGATGCTGCTCGTCCAGGTAATCCTTGCGCTGACTTTGTTCAGCCAGTTCATCAATCGCTGCCAGGTTGATTGGCCCCAGTCTCTGAATTTGTTTCTCAATTTTTTCCAGATCGTTGGCCCAGGTATCAACACTGGCTTCTGTGTCCAGTGTTTCAAGAATCTGTGACACGTTGAAATCGTGTTCGGCCAGCTGTTCATCCAGCGTCTTGAGCCTGACTAGAACTTCCTGCGCAGCCATACGGGCGTTTTGCACTTTCTCGCGTCCTGACTGGGCCCGCGAATCATGCCGCTGCCGCGCCTGCTCGTGTTCGCGCAAGCGATGTTCAACAGCATCCAGCTGTTCGCGTGCGGCGCGTAACGCATGGTCACTGTTGAGCTTTGCCTCCAGGTGTTGCTGCAGACCGGCCTCCAAAGCCAGTAAGGGGTCTTCGTCGGCGCTGGCCAACAGACTATTAAGCATGCTCTGGCGTTGTGATAATTGTTCTATGCGTGCCTGCATTCGGGTCAGGTTTTGCTCGGTAGCCACCCGGGCACTGCGCATGGATTCTACTCGAATGGCCAATTCCTGCCCCGCGTCACGGTCGGCATCGCGTTGCTGCTGTGCCTGCTGCAGGGTTTGGCGCAGCGTTTCGTGTTCCTCATTGATGAGCGCCTTCTCCTGCTCGAAAGCGTCCAACTGTTCGACCGCTTCAAGCTTTCGCGCAGCAGCGTCTTCGAGTTGCCGTTGTTCCTGCTCACGCTGCTGGGTAATTTCTGCCAGCTCCTCATCCAGTGCTCGTATACGCCGCTCGCCCTGCTCCAGTCGCTGCCGACTGGCGGCAATCTCAGAACTGAAGCGTGAATGCTCGCGCACCGCATCATTAAACGCATGCAACTGAGTTTCACGTCGGGTTTCCAGTTCGTCTTGCTGCTGACTGATCTCTGCAAGCTCTGCGGATAACTGCACAGTGGTTGTTTCCAGTTGCGCCAGCTCAGCCCTGAGCGCTGAAATTTCTGTTTCTCGCAGCAGAACACTGTCCTGAGCGTCAGCCCGCGCAACACGCAACCAGGATTTACCCAGCCACAAACCATCACGGGTCACAACCGACTCGCCATCAGCCAGAGACTCACGAATACGCAGCGCCTCGCCAATATCGCTGGCGGCGCGGATTCCTGCCAATAGCTGCGTTAGTGGCAAATCGCCGTGTACCTTGCTGGCGAGCGAATCGGTGGCAGCGGCGGCGCCACGGCTGGCGTGAATCAATGTGAGCTGAGCGGCTGGCACATCGTTCAGGCAACGATCAATGATGGCCTGACTGTCCACGCAAACCGCTTCCAGGTGGGGGCCCAGCACCAGTTCCACCGCCGTCTCCCAGCCAGGCTCGGCGGTAATCGATTGGGCCAGCCGCGGATGTGAATCAAGCTCGTTGAGGTGAAGCCAGCTGTCGGCGACCCCGCTATCTGGCTCCAACGCTGCCTGTTGTAGCGCTTCTAGCGAGGCTAGTCGCCCCAGGCCTGTCTGCAGCCGAGAGCGGGACTGATCCAGCCGCTCTGAACATTGGCGAATAGCCTCTTTTTGCAGTTGCTGCTTTTCGCTGGCCTGACTTAAAGCGAGTTGAAGCCGATCCTCCTCGGCAGCAGCCTCAAGCTCCAATGCCACCACCTCGTTTACTTTTTCTTTGACGGGGGCAAGGTCTAGCGCCTCACGTTCTTCGCGCAGCCGTATCAATCGGGTGTCCGCATTGGCCATGCTGCGTTCAAATTGTTCTATGCGTGTGCGTTCCACCTGCGCAACTTGCGAGGCTTCGGAAAAGCGTTGATTGAACGCATCGTGCCGGCTTTGCCATTGCTGCAACTCAGCTTCAGCTCTGAGTAACAGCTCAGCAGAATGTTTCTGGCTGTCCTGTAGCAGGTTAAACGCGGGTTGGTCCGTTTCTATCGACAACGCAATTTCGGCAATACGGGCGGTGTCATCACGCAGATGCGCCTGCGATTCTGCTAATGATTTATCGACCTCGGCCAGTTCCTGACTTTGTTGATGACGGGATTCTCGGGTATGTTCGATGGTTTGTTCTATGCGCGCCACTTCGCCACCGACGCGGTAATACTCAGCCTGAATAGTGGCAAAACTATCGGCAGATTCTGTCTGTTGTGCCCGCGCAAGCTCAATGGCATTCTCAGCGGCTCGCAGCTCTGCCATCACACCTTCCAGTTCCGCCTCCAGCTCACTGGTTTTGAGTGATTGCTGGTCGCGCGCCTGTTCAAATTCCTGGCGTCGCAGCACCAGCAGCTCGCCACGCTTCTGGCGCTCCTGTGCCTTAAGGTTCTGGTAGCGTTCGGCAATACTGGCCTGGCGTTTGAGGTGCGCTAGCTGCTTGTCCACTTCCTCACGCAGATCGTCCAGGCGATCCAAGTTATCGCGGGTATGGCGTATACGGGTTTCAGTTTCCTTGCGGCGTTCTTTGTATTTGGAAATACCGGCAGCTTCTTCCAGATAGACGCGCATGTCTTCTGGCTTGGCCTCGATCAACCTGGAGATCATGCCCTGTTCTATAATCGCGTAACTACGGGGACCAAGCCCGGTGCCCAAAAATATATCGCGTATGTCGCGCCGACGGCAACGTACATTGTTCAACGCATATTTTGACTGACCGTCGCGCGCCACCTCGCGGCGAATTGAAATTTCAGCGTACTGGGCGTACTCACCACCCAGCGACCCATCCGCGTTGTCGAACACCAGCTCAACCGATGCTTGACCGACCGGTTTGCGCGAGCTGGAACCGACGAAGATAACATCGTCCATGGACTCGCCGCGCAGGTGTTTTGCGGAGGATTCACCCATGACCCAGCGCACGGCATCAATGGTGTTGGACTTGCCGCATCCGTTGGGGCCAACAATGCCCACCAATGAGCTGGGGAGTTTTAGCTCAGTGGGGTCAACAAAGGATTTGAATCCGGCGATCTTGATACGGCTCAGACGCATAGAGGTTAAAGCGTAATAGGCATTGGGCCGTTGCAAAACTGGTTAACACGCGGACAGGCGTGCGGCGGATGACGCTATTGTACTTCGTTTATATCGCGTGCAACAGCCTTGCAAAGCATGATACCCAATGAGCCGACTGATGGTGTATGCAGATCAGATCGTAAGGCTGCCCCAATGTGCCCAGCATCCGTTGAGAATGGGGCTTAGTCAGCGTATCAAACCGTATTACACTCACTCACTAAAAATACTCACCAACACCGGGTCACACGTGCTAAACCTACGTTTCACTAACAGCCAGAATAGGGTATGAAACCGTTAGGCTTTATCGAATCAGCCCGTTATATTGCCGTTGGTTGGCGACTGCTGCACACGCCGGGCTTGCGGCGCTTTGTGTGGATGCCGCTACTGATCAATCTGCTGGTATTTGGTGCTTTGGGCTGGTGGCTCAATTCACTGGCCACCCAGTGGTTACACTCGCTGTCGTTTTTCGACGCGTTTGGCAACTGGTGGATTGTTCGTGCGTTAGAAACTATGGCTCGATGGATTTTGACAGCCGCGCTGTTATTTTCCATGGCCTTTATGTTCACGCTGCTAGCCAACCTTATTGGCGCACCATTTAATGGCCTGCTCTCTGAGCGGGTTGAGGCGCACCTGGTGGGTGAAGTTGCTGAACCGGCAGCACCATGGCTGACGCTGGTTAAAAGCACACCCAGACTGATGCTGTC
>CALKXZ010000446.1 GCA_938003775.1 uncultured Granulosicoccus sp.
GGTGTCCACTTTATCGGGGGAGCTCCAAACAATGGCTTATGTATTGTTTCCGCAGATTGGCCTCTATTAAATCGTCAAAATTAAAATTAATTATCGCCTGAAGCGATTCACGCGATCTCTGAGGCCTACAAAGGTCAACGATTGCTCTCAATAGGTCACTTTCCGATGTTGAATTAGAATATAAGGTTTTGCGAACCATAGGAAGAAAGTCATCTCCCAGACCATTCTTAAGATATTGCGCAACTACCAGAGATGTAGGACTAAAATACTCCTGATAAAGGTCTGCTAGTTTCTTTTGATCCTTTACAGATGAAGGCGCATCAGGCAACTGACGTTTAATTAAATTACTCAGTAATTCGTTCAAAAGAAACTGCCATGTCGGTGCCCCGGCTTCCACAGAAACACCGGCACCACAGACTAGAGTGAGCTCCCCGTCTTGGAGATGCTTAGATAACTTTCGAGCGTGGTAAGCAAGTGACTTCTTCTTTCCGTGCTCCACTCTGATTGAACGCTCGGGCGCGTCGAATTTTTCTTGTGGAGCGTCTTCAAGTAAACTTCGGAGGACAGACTCAAACGGGCGATCAAAACCCTGCCTGAAATCGGCATAGAGACGATCCCGAAGAAAAATCGGAATATCACAGTCTTCGATTAAAACAGGGACAATCCGTATGGACTTTTTATTTAGCGCTCGAGCTGAAGCAAACGATAACTCCTGCATCGCCCACTTTGATTCAATATAATTCCCTGACAGAACAGGTATGATTGCACTCGATGATTCCAGTCCATCTTGAATTTTCTCAAGAATGTTGTCTCCTAGATTTATTGAATACTCGTCATACCAGACTTCGATACCATTAGCCTTCAGCGAATCCGCCAGCTTCAGAACGAACTCCTTGTCCTTACTCGAATGACTTATAAAGGTTTTCATCTTTTCCACATCAAATAAAGGTTTCCATGTTTTCCCATCACCTAACATTGCATTCACTTGCAATTGACCCACCAGAGCAGCAATCTTTTGTTAGATGTTCTCGATCAAAGTAGCGTGTTGTGTACTTTATTTCATTCAACCGTGAAGCACTTTTATTTCGTATAAATACTGTATGCAACTAGTCTCCAAGTATGCCGAGAGGTCTCTGCTCGTCAGTCCGAGGCGTCAACTAAAACAGAGGAACCGTCGCGTCATGTGCATCGACTCGTTAGGTTTCACTACTTAGGAATTTGCAATTAAATCAGCGATTTCTTCAGCTATCTCGTCAACTGTGTGAGTAGACGTACTTCTGGCCACTTTATCTACAAGAGATGGGCTATAATCCATTAGTTCTTGCTTAGTTATCTCGTGCCAAATTGGAAGCAGTATTTGCTCACCTGAGACATTTCGAGTAACAATGCCATCAAGTTCGTAGTTGGTCCAACCCTTTTTCACGAAATCTCTTGAAAGTACTACTAGACCGACCCTACTGGATGCGAGACCTTGATCTATCTTTTGGCGCAAGCTGTCGCCGATTCGCAAAGTAAACTCGTCATACCAAACATCAAGACCACAAGCAATAAGTGCATTGGCAAGCGGCCTGACAATACTATCTTTATCTTCCGATGCATGCGATATAAAGACATCGTGAACTTCAGTTGAGCTTCCGGCGACAGGTGGTGGAACATGTTTTACTAGGCTCGGCACTTCCGCGAGCGGCCTTTCACGCAATTCAGGCAAAGCAGATGGTAAAACTCTAACCGATGCGTTCACGTTACCCCGCAAACCTTGCATATCAATCGCAACGTGCCAACGCCCCCCGTTCGGAATTTGCAAGCGTACCGGCGATTTTTTAGCTAATCCCCCCGTGTACCGATGCCGTCGCCCGTTTTTATAATTGCTGAAATTTGAAGAATCCATCAACCGAACGTTCGCAGCGCTACCTTTAAGAGTGATTTCAACAATCTCACCGCGCTTACGTTGACCTAAATCGTTGTGTATGAACTTCATCTAAACTCCATAAAGATGTTTCTGTAAAACCTAACATCGCGCTAAGGTGCATTTGTAGCCGACGCATGGTTGTGAGGTACTCATCGTTCTGCGGCGGCTGCAAATGACAGCTTCAGCGTATTGTTATGCCTTCTACTGACGTATTATTGCGACGTTCTTGATTGATCCTGAGCCTGCAACGCGAAATATCCTTTACATATTCCAGATACTGTATCGTTGGGCTCGCCAGAAATTTTCAGCACGTGGGTCTCAATGAATTCTTTTCCGTAGAAATGTTCGGCATGTTCTTCTTCTGAAAAATCTAGTATTTCCCGAGCCAATATGCAGGTAATCAATCGTATCCCATGCCCTGATACAGCTTTTCTTTTAGTAATTTGGATGTCTATATCATAGCGATTAAATCGGGCCGACGTAAAATTCGTGCTTATATACCTAATCGGATCCAGACCCTCTCCGCCGTGGTTTACGCGATATATCACTGGGTAATGATTTTCAATTCCATATTCATCCGCTTTTGCAAGTGCCAGGCTCGACCAATTTGTTACTGGTGTCGAGTTGAATGCGAAAACCTCGTCTATTTCCTTCGACAAGTAACCAGCTTGTTGCGCAAGTCCGCCGCCCAGCGAGTGCCCAGTTGCGTATATTTTTATTTCTTTTGATATTGTTCTGAGGTATTCCACCAGAGGTATCAGCTTGCTCTTGGCGATAGCGTATTGGGGAGGCTCGAATCCAACCGCTGCAGCCAGATTGGTTTTCATATCGTCCACTAACCCATCTGTGCCTCGATAGGCAATCACAGCCTCAAGAAGAATCCCTTTGTCGTCTTCAAGCACGTAGGTTTCATAGAATAGACCGCCTCCAGAAAAGCAAGGCTCGATATCTGTGGGTTCTGATATTTGTAGCCTATTCCAAGAATACTTCTTGCCATCAAGAATTGACCATGGAAGCAGAGAGTCATTATACGACGGCTGCGCGGTGACGCAAGTTGAATTGGTCGAATCCTCGTTTATGTCGTAGGTTCTACGATAAGCCGTTTCGGCGAAGAGGGACATAAGTCCGAATTTGCTCGCTAAGTGCTTTCCATACCCTTTCAGTTCGCCTTCAGCTGGCGGTACATGTCGTTGAGCATATTTCCCTCTAGCAGTCTTGAATACACCACAACTGGCAATCAGAGCGAGCAGCAATATCGCGAGACCCATTTTTAGCATCATCGTTTAGCAAGTCCCATAAAAATGTACTTGAGGTACAGTTTTATATTAGACGTCAATTTTCCAACAGACCAGACTTCTTGGCATAACTGCTGCAATAACCTGGATTTTACTTTGCACGACCGGAGCGGCAGCGCAGGGAATGCAAAGTCAAATGACAGGTTCATTGCTTTGTTCGGTTTACGTTTACACTCTCAGCACTGGCTATCGACCTAATCTAGGCTGTCGCTGGGGTGTTCTAGCCCACATATTTTTTAAAATATCCTGCCTTTGACTGATATCCAAGCTGCTCATAAAAGCTTTTCGCCCCTCCAGTCGCAAGACCTATCAGTGTACATTTTTCAAGTTGTGCCCAAGACTCAAAATGCTCCATCAACAAGGTACCGAGGGATTTTCCCCTCATGCCGGATTCAACTACTATCTCGTCTATAAATGCTACGTTGCCACCCTGAATTAGTACTGGGCGAACGTTACCTGAAATATAACCAAGCAAATTTTCATTATCACTTACGACTAAGCAGACACTTTCTGAACGCTGCAATATTAATTCAAAGGTATATTGAAATGCATCTTGCTCCACACTCATGGATGGATGCAATTGATTGACCAGTCTAAATATCGCTACGGAATCATCTGAAATTGCGTGCCTCACGTTCATCTACGCTCCGCTTGCCGCTGCGAGGTATGCACAAATTAAAGGATGAGATACCCTGTTTAGGGCCGAACGTTCTGGTTGGAAGGCAGTGCCAATAAAAAATCTGTTTGTAGTAATTTCCAGTGATCTAGGATCACCTGAATCATCAAAGCCTGAGAACAACATGTCCGTATTCTCGAACAATGGTAAATACTGAGAATTAATTCCATACCCACAATAATACTCTTCGATAATATTGCTCTTACCATATATTTTTCGTATTTTTGTGTCCTCAGATAACTCTATGCCTGCACTTTCATCGCGCAGACTGCATGCCAAGCTCGAAATAAGCGGCATTTTCGCGTCAGGTACTACTTCAGCACTTTCTGCATCGCTATATCCAAGCTTAGATCTAGCGAATTCTAAAGCCGCGTATTGATAGCCGCCACAAGTACCCAAAAATGGAAAATTCGCCTCTCGAGCATATTTGATTGCTTTTATAACACTGTCATCGTCTACGTAAGGGCTCGCAGGAACGCACCAAAGCCCTGAAAAATCTTCGAGCGTTGTACTTTTGAGCTGAGTGGAGTGAAGCCAAATATATTCCATAGTCGAAGAGTTTTCTAGTGCTGCAAGTCTCAACGCTTCAGGTATTGCTCTGTGAGCTGTTACAGTCTCTTGATAATCACCAATCAATCCGATCTTCATCGCTATCTCCATATTTTTACAAGCAGATCATGTACTAAATTTCTTCCATAGTAATTTATTTCGAGCGTCTAATAAGGGCCTATATTTTACGGTTATCCTACCTTGCACCCAACGATAGACAAAAACTCCCCAAGGAAACCGAACATCGCGTTCAGGCGCACTTGACAGAAGCGTGGCGGAGCGGCAGCGCAGTCGCGCTGCTGTCAAGTGACGGCTGCAACGTATTGTTCGGTGCAGGCTCTGATCTATCCGTTACTGGACTCATACTCCGTGCAACTGATTCGCCACTACTGATCACTCCTACTGGCTTCCAGTATGAACTTTGAACTTGAGAAAATAACTATTCTGCACCACTGCTGCCGTGTGCATGCTACCCATCCTAATCTTGCTCAGGACCATAGTTTTCAAGTGGGCCGGTTCAATTATCCAGTGGCTTGACCATCAACAGTGCTGTGCACTCGACAACCATCTTAAATGTTGTTCTTCGTCACGAGCAAATTTTACCCGCAAACGATGTTTTTATGAAATCCTCCATCGGAGCATCAACTAATTACCACGTGTTCTTGATGCTAATAAATTCTTTCACCGGAGTAGGGAGCCCATAAATAAGCAATTTACACACAATGAGGTGTACAAGCCTTGAATATGCCTTATTGATAGAAAAAGCTATTTTTCTTTCGATGCATATCTTTTGGAACCGAACAAGTATTCGATGGATTCAGATATGGACTGATATCAACCACTCAGCCGTACTGGAGAAAACAAGATGAATTGATATTGTGTTTTACCGGAGTGCTGTATAATATTACAGTTTAGAGTCGGATATTCAAAATTCGATTGCCTCTGCAGTCGTTGCATGATGTTACTCTTTGTATGCCTGGATTTACCAGTGGAATGTTTCAAGGATGGTAGTCGTGTCAGATCAACAACATACAATTTATACGCTCACTGGCAAAAGACGTCGTGAATACGAAAATTGCCTAGCTTCGGAATTTATTCCGTTCAAGAAACGCTCATATTTCGTCCTTCGCGCAAACCAGTTTATCAGATCAACAGGAAATCGAGATCCCGCCATGTTGTCTGCCGACACAATTGGTGAAGTAATTGGCTCATTTGCGCGCGATGAAAGTCTGCAGGATTGGCAATTCGCTCAGCTTGTTGAAGCAGTACGAATCTTATTTGTCGTTCTGCTGAAGTCCGATACCGCAACCAATGTAGATTGGTCTTTGTGGAGAGGATCGGTTCGAAACGTATCAAGTACTCATGCAACGGTTGCTAAAGAGAACACTGCTGATGAGTTGCTTTACCTGAAAGTCAAGAGTGCTGTTGGGCCTCACGCTGAGATCCGGAAGCAACATCGGCAAATTACATTCGCCTTGTTCAAGAGATCAGAGCGCGCGGTTATGCCTATAGAACGGAGGAGGCTTATGAGCAGTGGGTTGTCAGGTATATCCAGTTCTGTGACGGGGTATCGCCAGAGAAAACCGGGGCTGAATTTGTCACCAATTTTTTAACAAACCTTGTGGTTAGCGGCAATGTCAGCGCCAGTACGCAGAATCAGGCCTTGAATGCGCTAATATTTTTATACAAGTATGCACTGCGGATGCCACTGGGTGAGTTAGAGGAATTCGCGCGCTCTAAGCGCAAGAAAACGATTCCCGTAGTCATGACGCGAACGGAGGTGAAAGCACTCCTAGGACAGCTCAATGGCTGGCAGCGGGAAGTTGCTTCGTTACTCTACGGTACCGGTATGCGAGTAATGGAGGTATTGACATTGAGAGTAAAAGATGTAGATTTTGAGTACGGTCGAATACTCGTTTGTCAGGCGAAAGGCAAGAAAGACCGGTTTGTTCCGTTGCCTCAAAGCCTGTCTGTTGGTTTGCAGGAACAAATCGATAAAGTGTCGCAATTACATCGACAGGATTTATCTGCTGGCTATGGTGAGGTGATGATGCCTGAAGCGCTGGCAACAAAATTCCCAGGTGCTTCTCGAGAGTTTCGCTGGCAATTTCTTTACCCCTCAGGCAGATTGTCAATAGATGCAAGGTCTGGTGTTGTTCGCAGGCATCATATGCATGAGAGCGGATTGCAACGCGCGGTCAAAAAAGCTGCCGAACGTAGTGGAATTAACAAGCGTATAGGCTGCCATTCCTTTAGACACAGTTTTGCCACACACTTACACGAGTCGAATCACGATATCCGAACTGTGCAGGAGTTGCTTGGCCACGCGGATGTTTCTACCACGATGATCTATACCCACGTGTTGAATCGACCGGGCGTTAAAGTGGCAAGTCCGCTCGATCTATAAGCTCACCCACATAGCTTCCCAGCTTCGTGCCGCATTCAGCTTGATTACATCCAACCGGTGCCTCAGCCCCGAGAACAATAACAGGCTGTTTGATCCTACTGGCGTGTTCAATCAGCAATCCAATAGCCTGGGTCTCCGTCAATCCTACTTTGTTTTCATCTGGCAATATCCGTCACTGAGCGCCACGCCCAATTAACGAGCGTATCCCAGCCAACTACCGCCGCAGGCCAGCTTACACCGCGTGCCTTACCTCAGCACACGGCCATCGCGCACATCCAAAATCCGAGTGGGTGACGCTAACGCTCCGACATCACCATCAACCACGAACCCAAATCCATCACCAAATTCGTTAACAACCTGCTGCCCGGTCACTAATGCCGCCTGGCCAGATCGGTTGGCGCTAGTAGACACTATGGGCCCGTCAAAACAATCACATAATGAGCGTACTACCGAGTGCGCACTAACACGCACAGCTAATGTGTCTCTGAACCCGCTGAGTAACCCGCTCATGTTCGCTGCAACTGGCGCCACAAAGGTGACTGGTCCTGGCCAATGCTGGTCAAACAACGCCTGCCATGCAGGTTCAACAGGGGCTAGAAATTCTGCAAGCTGCGCCTGACTAGACGCCACTAGGATGAATCCCTTATGCGCTTCTCGCCCTTTCAACTCTATGATGCGCTGTAGCGCTGTCTCATTGCGTGGGTCGCAGCCAAGTCCGTAAACGGCCTCGGTGGGGTAGGCGATAATGCTACCGCGCTTGAGTGCGTCAACAGCATCGCGACAAGCGCTATCAAAATCATCGTTCAATGAAGTTGCCCATGCACGATATCAAGCCACGAGCAACAGAGACAAAGATGCCATCAAGTGCCCACTATTCCTGCTCGGCGGTCGCCTTTTTCTTAGCGGCGGCTGCACGCTTTTTAGCCGCCGCCTTCTTACTCGCTGCGCTCTTTTTCTTGGATTTTTTCTTCTTGGTTTTCTTCTTGGCAGTAGCCTTCTTTTTAGCGTCGGCTTTGGCTGCGGCTTTCTTCTTGCCGCGCCCTTTACGCTCGGGTGCTTCGGCCAGGAGTTTCAGACAGGTCTCCAGATCTATCGCCGCGGGTGTCTCTTTGAGTTCTTTTGGAATTTTTGCGTTCTTGTTGCCATCGGTTATGTACGCACCCCATCGGCCATTGAGTATCTGCACATCGGTACCGTCAAACGCTTTAACCAGTTTGTTGGCATCGGCAATTTTCTTTTCTGCCACTATTTCAAGCGCGCGTTCCAATGTGACGGTATAGGGGTCGTCTTCTTTGAGTGAAACGAACTTAGCGTCGTACTTTATGTAAGGTCCGAAACGACCAATGTTGGCGGTGATTTTTTCACCCTCTGGTGACTCTCCCAGTGCTCTTGGCAGGTCAAACAGTTGGATGGCTTCTTCAAGCGTTATGGTATTCATGCGCTGACCAGGGCGTAGGCCCGCAAACTTCGGTTTGTCCTCGTCGTCACGCGTACCGATTTGTACGAAGGCACCGTATTGACCAATACGCACTGTTATAGGTTTGCCTGACTCGGCATCAATGCCCAGTTCTCTTGCTTGAATGGCCTCGTCCTTCGATACGTTCTCCAGTTTGTCTTCCACTCTATCCTTGAACGGTTTCCAGAAGTCGGAGAGTAGGGGTACCCATTCTTTTTCACCTCGTGAGACGGCATCCAGTTCATCCTCAAGATTTGCAGTGAAGTCGTAGTCCACGTACTTATCGAAGTGCTTCGCTAAAAAGGTCGCTACGACGCGCCCGGTATCGGTTGGGAAAAATCGGCGGCTTTCAATCTCTACATATTCACGCGACTGCAGTGTGGAGATGATGGAGGCATAGGTGGATGGTCTGCCGATGCCATATTCTTCCAAGGTTTTAACCAGGCTGGCTTCGGAGAAGCGTGGCGGTGGTTCGGTAAAGTGTTGCGCCAGCTTGATGTCTTGTAGCGGAACCTGATCGCCTTCTTTAATGTCTGGCAGTACTTTCTCGTCGTCATCAGATTTCTTTTTGTCGTCCTGATCTTCCTTATATACCGTCATAAAGCCGGGGAAGCGAACAGTAGAACCTGTGGCGCGAAACAAATTACCTTCACCGCAGGCAAAATCAACAGCCACCTGATCAATGGTGGCAAATATCATCTGGCTGGCCACAGTGCGCTTCCAAATCAGGTTGTAGAGTTTGTACTGGTCTTCATCCAGATATTTTTTGACATCTTCGGGCGCGCGCAGAACAGAGGTTGGGCGAATCGCTTCGTGTGCTTCCTGCGCGTTCTTCGATTTATTCTTATAAACGTTGATTTCTGCAGGCAAGTAGTTCTTACCAAAACGTTGCGGGATCATTCCGCGCAACTCGTCCAGGCAATCCTGCGATAGGGTGATGGAGTCCGTTCTCATATAGGTAATCAGGCCGGTCTGACCCTCTTCACCAATGTCCATACCTTCGTACAGTTTTTGCGCGGTACGCATGGTTCGCTGCGCACCAAAGCCAAGCTTGCGCGATGCCTCTTGCTGCATTGTTGATGTTGTAAACGGGGCAGTGGGGTTACGCTTACGCTGTTTTTTCTCAACCTTTATCGCGGTTAGTGAACCGCTGGCATGGCCCATTAACATATCGCGTGTGCTGTTGGCCTGATCACCATTAGTGACGGTAAATTGCTTGACCTTGTCACCGTTGAGTAACGACAGGCGAGCGGTAAACGGTTGTTTCTCTTTCTCAAGTTCCGCCAGAATACTCCAGTATTCCTGCGGAACAAACGCCTCAATTTCATTTTCGCGTTCGCAGATCATGCGCAATGCCGGTGACTGTACTCGTCCTGCCGATAACCCACGACGTATCTTGCGCCACAACAATGGCGACAGATTGAATCCGACGAGATAGTCCAGCGCGCGACGCGCTTGTTGAGCGTTGATAAGATCTGTGCCGAGGGGACGCGGGTTGTCAACTGCATCCTGTATGGCGCGTTTGGTGATTTCATGAAAAACCACGCGTTGCACGTCTTTGCCTTTGAGATCACCGGCTTCTTTCAGCAGT
>CALKXZ010000447.1 GCA_938003775.1 uncultured Granulosicoccus sp.
GTGCGTTAACAGGGCAACAAGATTGGATTGAGTACCCGTAGGCATAAACAAAGACGCTTCGTGGCCGAGTAGATCGGCTGCATATTCCTGTAATTCGTTGACTGTCGGATCATCACCATAGACGTCATCACCAACCGGTGCCACATGCATTGCCTGGCGCATTACCAAAGAGGGTCGAGTCACCGTGTCGCTTCTAAGGTCAATAGTGTCATTCATAACGCGTTGTCTTTGTCAGAGTAAAAACCAGCAAACCTGTTCAGTTCTTTTCTCCGGAATTAGAAACCTGGTCTCACTTGTGGCTTAATGCCAAGGTATTCGACATCTAAATCCATGCGCGCAAACCTTTGCGACATATTCGCTCAGGTTAACTGGCGTTTTTCATCAATCAGCTGAGTACTGTTCAACTCAGTATTTTCCTGTTGCAGCAAGACCAGCAACGTACCATCGACTATTGATACACACGTGTCCGGCCCTAGCACCTCATTACTCAAGCCCCGAGTGCTACCTTCAGTCAGTGTTGCATTGTGTAGCGCGAACCGCAACCCATCCGTACAGACACCCGTTGAATGCTTCAAAGACAATAAGCTGACTATTCTTCCGGCAGGCACTTGAGCTGTCCAACTACTTGGACCCTGCAAAACGTAACAACGCACGGTTGAATCAATCAGCTGAAGCTGGAAAGGCCATCGTGTTAATGACGGCAATATCCAATTGAACAGCATATGGTCCGTTCGCCCACCAGACACCCCAATCACAATGACCGTATTAACCGACATTTGCGCCAAAATTTCCAAGGCTAATTCCAAATCACTCGACGCCTTGTCCGTTGGGAAAACATGTCGAGGAACATCTGCCAGGCGAGCATCCTGCAAAATGACATCACTGGCGCTGTCAAAATCACCAACCAGTAGTGTTGGAAACAAACCCATGGCGAGACAATGCTCAACACCCCGGTCAGCGCAGACTATTAGATCACTTTCGAGTAATTCATCCCGAGGAAAGTGCGAGTCTTCAAACTGGCCACCGGCAAATACCCATGCGCGTACATCACGACTCACTTAACTCTTCACCCTTTACTAATATCTCAAGAACCGCTATCACGGACAAAAGTGTCGGCAAAAGATAAAGCTTTAGTCAAACCATTCAGAGTGGCATTAAATTGCTCGCCGGATGCATCATCGACTGAGGCCAGCACCTCGATTTGTAACTGAGCGCCTTTCAACATCATGGGCAATAAATCATTGCGCAAAAAACGACCTGCAGGAATAAGCTGGCGAGTCGCTACCTCATCTACACGAATTTCCGAACCCACAACATCTCCGAATTCAAGCGCATCAATGTTCCAGCGTATTCGTGATGGTGAATCAATCTCTCGATTAGGGAACATAACTTCAATTGACGTTGCAGACTGTTTCTGACGCAGTAGTTCGAGTGTTACCACCTCACTCTTGTCAACTGAATCAGTGCCAGCTGGATGGTCAAATTCAACGACTAGATTGCACAATCGCAGGCCTTTGTTTTCAACACAATCGACCACCCACGCGCCAAAATACGCTATCAATTGCTGTTCAGGCTCCTCCTGCTCCTCCTCTTCCGGATTTTCAGTTTCATCTAGCGCTAACTCATTGCTCGCATCATCGGCCACAGTGTCAGGCTCGACCTGCTCTCCGGGCAGGCGGCAGTCAGATTCTGCTGGCAAACTCATTTCAATTAATGTATCGAGTTGCAACACACCCTGATGATCTGATGGCGACTGTGCCTGAGCATCAATAGAGCCAGCGATCACCACATGCATTACCTGGAGTTCACTGGTAGCCAAAGACAGATACAATTGCTGAATTCTACTGACCGTGACGTTGTCCCCCTCGACCCAGTAGCGTTTATCAGAGCCACAGACTTGGAACGAGTTTCTGTCAGGTCCGTAAACATAGAAGCCGCGAAGTACCTGCCCGGATTCGTCCTCTACGCCCACCAGTTTTTGCAATTCTTGCAAACGTTGTTGCGACATGCTGGCCAGACAATTTTTTGCAATTTGCTCAGCTTCGACACGAGGTGAAGAAAAATCCAGGTACCACAAACAGTTTTGTCGTCGATATTCCACGAAAGCCTGCTGTGAACGATCAAGACCCGCCAATTCATCGCCGGAAAGAGAACGAGCAAGAAAATCTGTAATCCCTGCAATGCTGCCGTCCATCACATCCAGATAGTTATCCAGACATGCATGGATATCATCCAGCACGGGGGAGAGCTTGGTGCACTCCGCCAAGGCGTTGTAATCTTGCGCCGTGGACTTGGCTGTAATACCCAGCATTGTAATAACCAGCGCAAATGCTGCGAACAGTTTTTTATTCATCTCGCAATCCTCATGGTGGCCACGCAACTGGATCGTACCGAATTGCAACCCGAATGCGGGTTTGCACAGCCATGGTGACAGAAAACCAGCGCCGGTGACGGTCGAGCAGCCTGTATAATGATATCCGGTAATTTACTCAGTAATCGTTTCAGGTCGATACAGACACCAGTGAGCAATCGGAAATCTCATCAATCCAGCCAAGGGTTGGCCGTGGCGTGGGTCATGGTTTGGCTCGCCAGTATGGCCGGTATTGGCTGGGGCATGCTCAATCTAGCGGTACCGCGTGTTCAAAACAAAATTCAAGCTCACATTCAACAGTCCGTATCAGATCTTGACGATGCAGTGGTCAATGTTACTGTCAACGGTCTGCAGGCAACCCTAACCGGCCAAGCGGGTACGACAGAAACAAAACAGTCGTTACTCAAGGTTGCAGCAAGAACATTCAGCATCCGCCCCGTTGTGGACAAGCTAACGGTAGATCAGCCATCAGTGACTGAGTCTATCCAACTCGCCGAGAATGCCACAGCAATACGCTCTGAATCAGAAACCCCGCAATCCGATGATTCAATAGAGATTGACCGTACGGATAGGCGCGATGATAACGACTCGAATAAGGACTTGTCATCGGAGCCGGTTCGGGATGCAGCCGACCCAATGGCGTCCGCCCAGGATGACTTAGTCTCCGACAAATCAAACGATTCGCAGCCAGAGATGAACCGACCTTACTTTCCTCAGCTCCAGAGCCTCTAAATTTTTTTGAAGTTCAAAAGCTGTGCAATGATTGGCCGGATTCTTCCTTCCATAAAGTCTATAGATTGTAGAGGTTTT
>CALKXZ010000448.1 GCA_938003775.1 uncultured Granulosicoccus sp.
GGTGGCGGCGGTGGTGATACCCGTTATGGCCGTAACCAGTTGCACGTGGCCAAAGGTAAGTCGGGTCGTCGTAAAGGTAAGGCGCGCCGTGCGCTACCGGCCAACTTTGAAGCTAAGCATGGTTTCGAGCGTCCGACTGCACCGGTTGTACGCGAAGTGGATGTGCCAGAAACAATCACCGTTGCTGAACTTGCCAACAAGATGGCCGTCAAGGCCGCTGAAGTCATTAAGGCGATGATGAGCATGGGCGTCATGGCCACCATTAACCAACTGCTCGACCAGGACACGGCTATCCTGGTGGTTGAAGAGATGGGCCACAAGGCCAACCCGATGAGTGCAGATGACGTGGAAGCGGCATTGGCAGCATTGGTGGCAGGTGAGCGTGAGGGCGACGCCGAACCGCGACCACCGGTGGTCACTATCATGGGTCACGTTGATCACGGTAAGACCTCTCTGCTCGATTACATCCGAACAGCCCGAGTTGCATCGGGTGAGGCTGGTGGTATTACGCAGCACATTGGCGCCTACCAAACTGAAACTGACAGTGGCGTACTGACATTCCTGGATACGCCAGGACATGCGGCGTTTACGTCAATGCGTGCACGTGGCGCCCAAGCGACCGATATTGTTGTGTTAGTGGTGGCAGCTGACGACGGTGTAATGCCGCAAACTGTTGAAGGAATCCAACACGCTCGGGCGGCCAACGTACCGCTGATCATCGCGGTTAACAAGATGGATAAGGAAAGTGCCGATCCGGAGCGTGTACGTAATGAGCTGGCACAACACGATGTAATTTCCGAAGACTGGGGTGGGGATACGCAGTTCGTACCGCTCTCTGCGTTAACCGGTGATGGCGTTGAGAAATTGCTAGAAGCGCTGGTGTTGCAAGCAGAAGTTCTTGAGCTGTCTGCGGTGCCAGAAGGCAATGCCACTGGAACGGTTATCGAGGCGTCGCTGGATAAAGGTAAGGGGCCTGTGGCCACTATCTTGGTCCAGGAAGGCACACTAAAACGTGGCGACAGTTTCATCTGTGGCCAGGTAACAGGCCGGGTACGTGCCATGTTCGATGAGAACGGACAAGCTGTTGATGAAGCCGGACCGTCAACACCGGTACAGGTGCTGGGTTTATCCTCAACACCCAATGCGGGTGATGAAATGCTGGTCGCAGCCGATGAAAAAAGTGCTCGAGAATTGGCCGAACTGCGCCACGGTAAACAGCGCGATGCCAGGCTTGCGGAACGTCGACCGGCTCGTATGGACGATGTTTTCTCGCAAATCAAAGGCAGTGTGCCAACCGTTAACTTTGTGGTTAAGGCCGATGTGAAAGGTAGTTACGAAGCTATACGTGACTCGTTAGAGAAGCTCAGCACTGACGAAGTCGAAGTTCGTGTGGTGGGTGGTGGTGTCGGTGGTATTAACGAGTCCGATGCCAACCTGGCGTCGGCAGCTGATGCCATTCTTGTCGGCTTTAATGTGCGAGCAGATGGTGCTGCGCGTCGATTGATACAAGAGCAAGAGACCGATCTTCGCTACTACAGCGTTATCTACGAACTGATTGATCTGGCCAAACAATTGGCCGGTGGTCTGCTGGCTCCTGAAGTGCGTGAGCGCATTATTGGAAATGCTGAGGTGGGTGAAGTATTCACATCGCCGAAGTTTGGCCTTATTGCCGGTTGCATGGTCGTGGATGGCGTTGTGCGTAAGGATGAACCCATCCGTGTGCTGCGTGACAACATTGTGATTTACGAAGGTGAGCTGGAATCGTTACGTCGCTTTAAAGACGATGTGAAAGAGGTTCGCATGGGCACAGAGTGTGGTATTGGTGTGAAGAACTACACAGATGTAAAACCCGGTGATGTGATCGAAGTCTTCGAACGCACAGAAGTGGCTCGCACACTGTAATGGGTGCCGATGGTGTGCTTAACAACGCAATAGAACACGTATTGATAACGAAACTGGAGTCCTGATTACACGTGCCGAATGATTATCCGCGAAGCCATCGTGTGGCTGACTTCATACAGCGCGAACTCTCAGGACTGATCCGAAGTGAACTCAATGACCCGCGAGTCTCTCCGATGCTAACCATTGCATCGGTAGAGGTGTCGCGTGATTTGTCGGTTGCTAAGGTGTATTACTCCCTGTTTGATCCAGAGGAACGTCAAGAAACGCAGGATGCGCTAGGCAGAGCATCTGGCTTTCTTCGTCGCCAGTTGGCGCGGCAAATGAACACGCGTTCAGTTCCGCAACTGCGATTCTATTATGACGACTCTGCCGAACGTGGGGCTCACATGTCAGCGCTGATTGCTGATGCGGTGGCCACCAACACGACCGACGACGAGATGGCGGATACCACCAAGTCTGCAGATGAGTCTGCCGCAAATGTAGCGTCTGATTCTGCTGATCTACCCACTGATCAATCTGCTCATCAGGCCAAGCACTAGCGTTTGTTGTCAGGACGCTTTGTTGGTATGCACCGCTTTTTTCTACGATCGCCTGATTGGCTGACTATGAGCCACCGACAATGAGTCGTCGACGTCAGCGTGGCCGCGCGGTACACGGTATTTTGCTGCTGGATAAGCCGTGCGGTGGCAGCTCCAATCACGCCTTGCAACGAGCAAAGCGATTATTTGACGCGAAAAAAGCGGGTCATACAGGCAGTCTGGACCCATTGGCCACTGGCATGTTGCCGGTCTGCTTCGGTGAGGCGACCAAACTCAGTGCCTATCTGCTGGATGCGGACAAAGGTTACGAGACGACTCTGCAGCTGGGTGTAACCACCCATTCGGCCGATGCCGATGGTGATGTGCTGCAGACCCGACCCGTGCCACAGGATCTGACTTTGGCAGAATTTACGCGCTTGTGTCAGAAATTTAAGGGTGCCCAGCAGCAAATACCACCGATGGTGTCGGCCATAAAGATCGATGGGCAGCGGCTCTACAAGCTGGCTCGTCAAGGTAAGGAAGTAGACCGGCCGCCTCGCGCCGTTGTCATACATGAACTGGAGGTATTGTCTTTTTCCGGTGTGTCGGCGCGCTTGGCGGTGCGATGTTCCAAGGGCACCTATATAAGGTCGCTGGTCACCGATATTGGTGAAGCATTAGGGTGCGGTGCGCATGTCACCGCGCTACGTAGAACCTTCGTGTCTCCGTTTGAGCAACACCCGATGATCACCATGGAAGCCTTGGAACAAATGGGCAACACTGCGGTGCGCGATGAGCTTTTACTGCCGGTGGATGCCGGTCTGGGACATCTAAGCGCCGTGTCGATCAGTGCGCAGGGGCGGGCTGCATTTGAGCGCGGTCAGGCACCGGCTTGCGTTATCACTAGCACAGGCATAGATCGTTTAGCGCCCACGGACACTCATCCGGCTGATGGCGAATCAGTTCACTGCCGGGTGTATGACCAGGCAGGGTGTTTGGTTGGGCTTGGTGAGCTGGCAGAATCTGGCGAACAAGTCGCACCCCGTCGGGTGCTTCAATGGGATTGAACTGATATAATACGCGGTTATCTGCTGGCACAATCGGCCGATCATCCACCACCACACAGTGGTCACGAACAACTACGTATCTGTATTTGGAGTATCACCCCTAAATGTCTTGCTTAAGCCCCGAACGAAAGGCGGAAATCGTCAAAGAACACCAGACCGACTCTACGGACACAGGGTCACCAGAAGTACAAGTTGCATTGCTGTCTGCGCGAATCTCTCATCTTACTGAGCATTTCAAAGAACATAAGCATGACCACCACTCACGTCGTGGTTTGCTGAGAATGGTCAATCAGCGCCGTAAATTGCTCGATTACCTGCATCGCAAAGATGCCAGCCGCTATCAGAATTTGATCAAGCGACTGGGTCTGCGCCGCTAAGGCAACTCCAAAGGAGTCCATCGCCCATCAGCTGGCAGCACTTAGTAGGCCGCGACCATCTTTTGGCAGCGTAACGAGGCTTTGACAACAAGGCCGCTTACCTTCTCAGGAACACTTTGTGACCATACATTCAAAAACTTTTCAATTCGGTAGCGAAACCGTTACCTTGCAAACCGGTGAAATCGCCCGACAGGCAAGCTGCGCCATTGTCGCCAGCATGGGCGACACGGTTGTTCTGGTAACTGCCGTCGGCCGTAAAGAGGCCAAACCGGGTCAGTCATTTTTCCCGCTAACAATCAACTATCAGGAAAAAACCTACGCGGCCGGTAAAATCCCCGGCGGATTCTTCAAGCGCGAAGGTCGTCCCAGTGAATCAGAAACGCTTATTTCACGCCTCATTGACCGCCCACTGCGTCCGTTATTTCCCAAAGGATTTATGAACGAAGTGCAGGTCATTGCTACGGTGATGTCCCTGGACCCCGAAATCAGTGCCGATATTCCCGCATTGATTGGTGCTTCTGCGGCACTGGCTTGCTCGGGCATGCCGTTCGCAGGTCCTATCGGGGCGGCCAAAGTGGGGTACATAGACGGCGAGTATGTACTGAACCCGACAGTGACTCAGATGGAAACATCCCAGTTGGACCTGGTTGTTGCCGGTACCGATTCGGCCGTGTTAATGGTTGAGTCAGAGGCTGACCAATTATCAGAGTCGGTGATGCTTGACGCGGTCATGTTCGGTCATGAACAGCTGCAAACAGCCGTCACTGCTATCAAAGCGTTAGCATCTGACGTTGCTGCGACAGCCTGGGACTGGTCCGCACCCGAGGACGATGCCACCCTTATCCAGAAAGTGGACGAGGCCTCGCGGGCAGATTTGACAGCGGCCTATCAGGTTGCAGATAAAATGGATCGCCAGGACGCTGTGTCTGTTGCGAAGGACAAGGTTGTTGCAGCATTGGCTGCCGCTGACGGTGAAGAGGGCTACAGTGCCGGTGACGTTAAAGCGGCGTTTGGAAAGCTTGAAAAGTCTATTGTTCGTACGCGCATCATTGCCGGTGAACCGCGTATTGATGGCCGTACCACCGATACCGTTCGACCGATTACCGTGCACACCGGTGTGCTGCCACGTACTCACGGTTCTGCTGTATTTACACGTGGTGAGACGCAAGCTATCGTTGCAGCCACTTTGGGCACCACTCGCGATGCGCAGATCATTGATGCACTCAGCGGTGAAACCCGCATGGCGTTTATGCTGCATTACAACTTTCCTCCGTACTCGGTGGGAGAAACCGGTTTTGTTGGATCACCGAAGCGACGTGAGATTGGTCATGGCAAATTGGCCAAACGTGGTGTTCAGGCCGTGATGCCTTCGGATGAAGATTTTCCTTACACCATTCGTGTGGTCTCGGAAATCACCGAATCCAACGGCTCCAGCTCAATGGCCTCTGTGTGCGGAACCAGTTTGGCTTTGATGGACGCCGGTGTGCCGTTAAAAGCACCCGTCGCCGGAATCGCAATGGGTCTTATCAAGGAAGATAACGGCTACGCAGTGTTGTCTGACATCCTCGGTGATGAAGATCACCTAGGTGACATGGACTTTAAGGTGGCCGGTTCAGCCGACGGTGTAACGGCGCTGCAAATGGATATTAAAATCCAAGGTATTACCCGTGAAATCATGGAGAAAGCGTTAGAGCAGGCCAAGGGCGGACGTTTGTGGATTCTCGGTGAAATGGCCAAGGTGTTGGGTGAGCCGCGCGGTGATCTTTCAGAGCACGCTCCACGGTTCATCACTATCAAGATCAATCCTGAGAAAATTGCTGCGGTTATCGGCAAGGGCGGTGCCGTTATTCGTGCATTGACCGAAGAGACAGGCGCGACCATCGATATCGGCGATGATGGTCTCATTAAGATTGCCTCCAGTGATCGAACGGCGGGTGAAGAGGCACGACGTCGTATAGAACTCATCACTGCTGATATTGAAGTTGGCACAATCTATGAGGGCCGGGTGCAAAAGCTAATGGACTTCGGTGCGTTTGTAAATATTCTGCCTGGTAAGGATGGTCTGGTGCACATCTCTCAGATCTCTGAACAGCGTGTACAAAATGTGGCTGATGAATTGTCTGAAGGACAGATGGTCAAGGTCAAGGTGCTGGAAGTGGACAAGCAAGGCCGTATTCGTTTGAGTATGAAAGCCGTTGAAGAAGGTGAGGCTGTCACTACGTAAGTTTTACACTGTGATGTCGTTGTAAAAAAGGGGGCTTTGGCCTCCTTTTTTCATGGGGTAATCAATGATTTCTGCTAACCAGCAGCGGATAGATGAGTGCTACATGTCGCAGGCATTAACCCTGGCGGCTGACGCTGCTGCTTTGGGTGAGGTGCCGGTGGGTGCCTTGATTGTGCGGGATGATCAGGTGCTGGGTACGGGAATGAATCGCTGCGTTACCGACCATGATCCGTGTGCGCATGCAGAGGTGTTGGCTTTGCGCTCTGGTGCTAAAACGTTGCAAAGTGCCAGACTTGATGATGCAACACTGTACGTAACCATAGAACCTTGTCTGATGTGCTGTGGCGCGTTGTTACAGGCCCGTGTTGCCAGGTTGGTTTTCGGTGCGCGTGAGCCGCGCACCGGTGGCGTCGTTAGCATTCATGATGCGCTTCGTTTATCGGGTGTTGAGCATCATGTGGCACTCAGTGAAGGCGTACTGGCTGATCAGGCTGCTGAACTGATGCAGGCGTTTTTTAAGCAGCTAAGAACAGGCTTAGAATCATGAGCGTGGTGCATAACACACCACGCCCAGTGGCTAATGCCCTAAAAGCTGCTGTCTTGCCTGAGTTATTGAACCAGCGCAGTTAGTTCCGCCGCTGAAATTTCGGCATTACCGTCCACGTCTAATTCGTCCCACTTGCTCATAATCATTTCATTGCCAGAAGCTTCGGCTTCAGACAATGTACCGCTGCCATCGGCATCCAGTGCATCCATAATGACTGCTGGGTCGTCTTGAGCCAACGCAATAGTGGTCAGCAGGGCAAGCGGCAGAGCAAGGCTCATTGTTGATTTACGTAGGGTCATTTCATTCTCCGGTTTGAATCTGGAATTGTTGCAGGTCATTCAATTGACTAGTAAGAACACTCCACACCTGCAGTTAACGTTTGCATGTAACGTTGTCGCCAGTGTTATCCAGTCATGCGTTCATGCATCCGTTACGAAGTACTCAAGCGATATTCTATGGCGCAAATGCGAAAGAAGTATTTGCAATATGCTCATGACTTGATGATCATGACGCAGCGTTTAATTAGGTCCGACTGTCACGGGAGTTGCTACACTCATAGCAAGCTGTTTGGCTGAATCGACTGCCACTTATCATGCGTGTTGAAAAAAAACTTTTTTTACTGCTAAGCCTGCTTGCACTGACCGGTTGTGGTGGTTCTGGTGGTGGCTCTGGTGCTGACTCTGGTGCTGACTCAGACAGCGAGCCGGGATCGGCGTTAGTGGAAGACCCACTCGGTGGTACTGGCATGAATACAGAACCCGGAGCCAATTCTGAATCACAGCCCAATGTTGGTATGCAGCCGTTTGAACAACCCAACCCGTTGGGTGCGACTCTTCTTGAACGACGGGGTTACCAACAGACCATAGCGGATGCTGACTTTCTAGTCTCGGGCCGATACCTGGATACCTACAATGCATTGGCCGATTCGTTACGCGATATTGGAACGCCTGACTCGGGAAGCATCCTGAACGAGGCGACCACCTATGCCTGCCCAGAAGGTGGCTCTGTGGTGATCAGTCATCAGACACCTGATCCAACCACCGCTGACATGTCAGGGAGAACATCCCGGCTTGATTTTCTATTGAGTGACTGTCGCCTGCCAGGATTAACCCTTTCTGGTGCGCTGACGCAAGATCGAGAAATCTCAGGGTCACGCTTTTCCAATGGCTTTGCACGGACCTCAACGTTTTCTAACGTCAGTCTGAGCAACGATGATATCGGTCTTATCGTCATTACAGGCGCTGCCACTGTCCGTGAAATCAGTCAATTCGTACCCGACTGTGCATCCTCTGGCGCGCTCCAGACCCGCGAAAACGATGTGTCGGTTGCTCAACTGGAACAGGTCACCTCAGACTCGATCACTCGCCTACAGGATGCGCAATACGAATCGCGGACAACCGAAGGTCCGACTGACGATGGCCGTTGTATGCTCACTGTGAGTGAGTCGTATAGTGGTGCAGCCAGCGGAATGCTGATTGATGCAGGTCAGGCGGCACCAGGCATCACGCTGGACTTGTCGAAAAATGGCGAGACATCACAAGTGGATTCTGTTTTTACGGCTCGTACTGGCTCGTTGACTGCGCTGGCTGGCGATGGTTCTTCTATCCGGTTAACCCGAGATTCAACCCAGGCATCATTAGCGCAAGCAGATCTTGCTACCCGTGCAGCGGCTACCTCAATCGTTGTTGAATTTGCTTTTCAACCCTAAACCTCAACCCGAGCTTTGCACTCACCGTGTGCCGAATTGGACGATCACTGCGTGTTGGTGAGGTTGAGGCGGCGGTCATTGCACTGCTGTCGGCGGTTTTGCATGACAGAACGGCCGAACTAGACGCCCATCTGGCCACTATCGAGGAATTCAATGTAGCGACCGATCGGGCAAATTTTACCCTGCACGGTCTGTATCTGGCGCTACTGGCGATCGCTGGCTGCCAGGTACCGCATACCGTGCGCACGGCGGCTGGTACGACCGATGAGGTGATAGATTTTGCCGCTTTCCGTGCAGAATTATACGCGGGACGTGTCAACGAAAAACTGGCCACACGACAACTGATCGTGTGCGTGGGTGACTCAACAGGTAAGCTTGAGTCGAGCTGGTATCAACTGAGGCTGCTTGACTGAGATGACTGGATGTCGCTGGGTGGATTTTACTGGTAGACTCTGCTGCAGTATCAGGTGCCCAGAGATGGGATAATCGGGAAGTGTGGTAACGCTCAACACGAGTTATGCCTCCGCTGCCCCCGCATCGGTTATGAGAGTCATTTGCATAGGCCACTGACACATCGGGTGTCGGGAAGGCGCAAATGGTTGGTGGCGACACCCTCTCCGAGCCCGAATACCGGCCTGATACCCAATACGCACAAACTGCACGGTGGGTGCAAGAGGAACTGGAATATGAACGAACAGATCATCGAATCAGGTATCAGTCAGGCACAGCCGGCAGTGTCCTCGCTGGGTCAGAGTGCTGCTGCGATGGCATTTGGACTTGTCCTGCTGTTTGCGGTGGGTTTTTTACCCATGGCAGCCGCGCACAATGCAGCTCACGACACTCGTCACACGCTAACGTTTCCTTGTCATTAATTTTCTGACACGCAGCTGGCAATGCTTGTCGCCAGTGCGTTGTTAGCGCTGTTACATTCTGGTTGTGTTTCTGGTTAGTCACCCAGATGTAACGAGCATGCCATCGCTGTGGCATGGGTGTTACGGCATCGTTAGGGTTCATTGTACAAAGAACGAACGTAGCCACTCACCGTATTAATTCGCATGTGTTGTGGCGCTTGGGTGGGTGGCAAAATCACACTGAATCACCTTTGATCACCAAGTGCTCACCGGCTTCTAGGGGGCCGGTGGTATTACAGTCAGTCCCCGTTGCTCTATGTGACCCCAGGAGAACACCATGTTGTTTCGTCGTCTTGTCATGAATGCTGTGGTGGTCGGCTTTATCGCTGGCTTCGTGCTAAGTATTGTGCAGATCCTCACTGTCAATCCGATCATAGTGGCAGCGGAGTCATTCGAACAAGCTGAGCCTGCTGGGGTGGTAACGGGTCAACACGAGCAGACCCCAGCGACGGGTGGCCACCATCACTCGGCTGATGCTTGGGCACCGAAAGACGGTATTGAGCGACTGTTGTCCACGCTAGTTGCCAACGTGATGGCCGGCATTGGCTTTGCTGCGCTGGTGTTGGCGCTCATGAGTCAGTTACAAATTCAGGGTATCGCTACTGTGTCGGTGCCGAAGGGACTTGCTTGGGGGATCGCCGGGTTTCTGGCTTTTTTTCTAGCCCCCGGTATTGGTATGCCGCCGGAGATTCCCGGTGCCGTATCTGCACCGATTGCCAGCCGTCAGCTGTGGTGGGTTTTGGTGGTTGTGGGTGTGTCTATCGGGCTGCTGGTGCTGGCCTATGCGCCGGTAAAATGGAAGGCGTTCGGACTGCTGAGTATTGCCGCACCATACCTGGTCTCTATTCCGCACTATGATGGACCGATGTTTACGCACCCAGATCCCGATGCGGTGAATGCGCTGACCGGTTTGCACCAACAGTTCTTTATGGTAAGCGGAATGAGTAATTTCGTCTTCTGGTTGGTGCTGGGAACTGCTAGCGCTTGGGTGCTAAACCGCTGGGTGCTTGCCGGTTTGCATACGCCGACTAACAGTACCCAACGGCCATTGTGAATTTTCCTTTTGCAGCGGTTGCGGGTCAGTCTTCGTACAAACTTGCGCTAATACTGGCGTCGATAGATCCCGCTATCGGTGGTGTGTTGGTCAGCGGTCCACGCGGCTCTGCTAAGTCAACACTGGCTCGTGGTATGGCCGATATTATGCCAACTAATGATCCTATCGATAACCCATCCAGTGCCCGTTTCGTCACGCTGCCGCTGGGGGCTACCACGGACAGGGTTGTTGGTACGCTGAGTCTTGAACATGTGCTGAGTGAACAACGTGTGCAGTTCCAGCCGGGTTTGTTAGCGCGTGCTGACAATGGCGTGCTGTATGTGGACGAAGTCAACTTGTTGCCGGACCATCTGGTAGATCTGTTGCTAGATGTATCGGTTAGCGGTGTCAATGTCATTGAACGCGATGGGCTGAGTCATCAACACCCAGCACGTTTTGTGTTGCTCGGTACCATGAACCCGGACGAAGGTGAGCTGCGGCCGCAGTTGCAGGATCGTTTCGGCTTAGCCGTTCAGCTGAGCAACCACTATAGTGTGTCTGAGCGAATGGAAATCGTTCGACTACGCGAAGCGTTTGACAATGATCCTGCAGCGTTTGTGCAACAGCACACGTTGCAACAGCAACAACTCACAAAAGACATTGCCTTAGCAAGAAGTCTGTTAAGCGCCGTTACCTGTAATGCAGCACTTCGCCAAGGTATAGCGGAGCAGTGTATGCGTGCTAACGTTGACGGGTTGCGCGCTGACATAGTGTGGCTGAAAGCAGCAACAGCCCTTGCGGCTTATCGTGCTCACTCTTCGGTACAACCTGAAGACATTGACGCGGTGGCAGAACTGGTGCTAGCACATCGGCGTAACCCACCGCCCTCGGATGCGAATCAAAGCGGTGGCGAACCAACTGGTCGGTCACAACAGAGCACGCCGTCTTATGGGTCTGAGGACGAGCAATCCTCACCAAACGCTGAATCGGGCTCGCCCTCATCCGACACGCGTACCGATCATCCTGGTGTGCCTCAGGGCAGTGAAGCCGACTGGGGGCAGATGCCGCCACAGGTGCAAGTGTCAGTAGCCACTGACCAAGCTATGCCTGTGAGCGCTATGATGCAATCCTTACAAACAGCTCGGCCTGTTAGTGGTTCACAACACCCGATTCAAGAGTTCGTATCGACAACACCGGGTACGCATACCAATGGGAACCATGCGAGACAACGGGTGAGCACATCGGTCAATTGGTTTACCACGCTGTTGAGCAACGCGGGGCAGTGGCCATTGCGCACGCTTCGTTACCGGCGAGCCCAAACCGGTGATTCGGCATTACACCTGGTGTTGCTGGATACCTCTGCCTCTACCTTACAAAGCCGCTGGTTTGCCAAAGCGAAGGCGGCAGTGTTGCAGATAGCAGCGCAGGTTTATCTGGCTCGCGAGCAGTTGGCGATCATGGGATTTGGTAACGAGCAGGTCGAGCTACTGTACGCGCAAAAGCGCGCTCCCAAATCGTTGCAACACTGGCTTGACACAGTGCCCGCAGCGGGTGGCACGCCCATGCGAGCCATCATAGATCAGGCGTTGCAGTACCAGAAAAACCAACGGCGACGAAACCCTGGCATTGTCTTGAAAACCTACCTGATTACAGATGGCAGGACATCTCAAACTTTTGATGGGCTGCACCTACTTGGCAACGTGTTGGTGATTGATATCGAACAGTCCGCTATACGACGAGGTCGTGCAGCTGAATTATCCAACTTGTTGGGTGCAACCTATTGGCAACTGCCCGCATGAGTCCAACTATCAAGAGGTCAACGCCCACTTCCATCGAGACATCCGCGTGTTGTCCCGCGCTGTTGGGAGCGTAGCGATCTGAAACTGGCAGCAGAAATGAAGTCTGCAGAAACCGGCGCGGCGGTTTGCGACGGTAAGATCGACGCTTACTTCTGGCTGGTTGGTCATCCATCAGCGTTAACACAAGAGTCTCTTGCAACTTGTGCGGCGCACCTCGTGAGCGTTGAAGGCCCTGAGATTGAAAAGCTAATCGCTGAAAAACCTTTCTACAGAGCAGCTGTTATTCCAGCAGGCATGTACAACAATGAAAAAGACATCAATACATTCGGTGTGGGTGCGACATTTGTTTCCAGCGCTTCTGTTTCCGAAGAAGTTGTTTACACTGTTGTAAAAGCAGTTTTCGAAAATTTTGAAGATTTCAAGAAGCTACACCCTGCGTTTGCAAACCTGACTGAAAAAGAGATGATCGCTGATTCTCTGTCTGCTCCACTGCATGATGGCGCAATGAAGTACTACAAAGAGCGCGGCTGGCTATAGGCTTTGCTCAACTGTGGT
>CALKXZ010000449.1 GCA_938003775.1 uncultured Granulosicoccus sp.
CTATCACTCCTAAATCCGTGCTGTCTTTTGTGTACCGGATGTGTCTCTAGTCGTTCAACCTCCTGGCGAGCCGCCAGCAGATTGCCCTCCACTCGTTCCACAATCAGTGCTAATGCATCTTTATCTGCTCGCAAGCCAACAGCGGCTAAACGCCGAGTGAGCCAAGCGCCCAACTGCGCCGCTGGAATGGGCCAGATAGCCATGGTGACACCGACTGCATCTATCGCTTTAAACCAAGCGCTGCTGCTACCACCACGATCCAGCTTAGCGCTGGTGATCAGCAGTAAGACGTCCTCGGGCGGTGAAGCGCAGTAGTGTTTTAGAACCTCGCCACCCACGCGCCCTGGCTTACCCGTGGGTAGGCGTAGCTCTATCAGGCGACGCTCTGCAAACAGCGACAGTGAGTCCGCGGCCTCGCGAAAGGTTGACCAGTCTGCCTCTTCGGTAGCGACAATGACTTGTCGCTCGTCGAATCCTGCTGTTCGGCCCTGCTCTCGCAGACGGTCGCCAATTTCCATGATCTGCAACGGCTCATCGCCGTGCAGCAAGTAGACCGGTGCTAATGTCTTGGATAAATGGGCTTCCAACTTGTCAGGGTAGAGCTTCACGGGTAGAGCTTCATCTTCAATAAACGCATGTTCTGGCCAGCGGCGAACGGGCAGTGTCGAATTCGAACGTGTAGCATACCCAATACACAGACCGGATGATTCATGAATAAGTCGAACTTACACAGTTCCAGGCAATTTTTGCTGTGGAAAAACTCATGACCGACACCCGCTTTTCACAGCCGCCACCCGATGCCCTGTTTCGTCTTGGGCGTGCCATTCTGTTTGAGATGGACCCGGAAAAAGCTCATGATTTGGCGCTGAGCCTGATGCAACAAACGCCGGTACGCCAGCTGATGAGCAAGCGTTACGGTACAGGCATATCTATCGTGACCTGCCTGGGTCAGAATTTTTGCAATCGCATTGGCCTGGCGGCGGGCTTGGACAAAAACGGTGACTACATTGAAGCGCTGGGTGCCATGGGGTTTGGACACCTGGAGATCGGTACAGTCACACCAAACCCGCAGGCGGGTAACCCAAAGCCGCGTATCTTCCGTTTGCAACAGTATGGCGCTCTGATCAACCGCTTAGGCTTTAACAACAAGGGTGTGCAACACTTGGTTGAACAAGTACAGAAACAACGGTATTCAGGCCGCCTGGGTATTAACATTGGCAAGAACGCCACCACTCCACTGGACCAAGCAAATAATGACTATCTGTACTGTTTAGAGCGTGTTTATCCACACGCTGATTACATTACGATCAACATATCTTCACCGAACACCACAGGCCTGCGTGATCTGCAACATGGGCGTCGGCTGGCTGAATTGTTGCTGGCGCTGAAAAACGCGCAGTCCAGATTATCGACCGAGCACGACAAATACGTGCCCATAGCAATCAAGATCGCACCTGACATGAGTGACGAAGAACTGGACGTATTCTGCCAACAAATTGTTGACCATGAACTGGATGCCGTTATTGCGGGAAACACAACCCGCGAGCGAGATACCGTCAAGTCACACCTTTATAGCCGTGAAGCTGGCGGACTGAGCGGCGAACCGTTGAAAACGCTGGCCAATGATCGACTGCAGTCTGTTGCTCAGCGAATTGCCGACAAAGTCACACTGATTGGTGTTGGTGGTGTGAGCTGTGGCGCAGATGCGAGCGCCAAAGTCGCCATGGGTGCATCGCTGGTCCAGTTGTATTCCGGTCTGATTTATCATGGTCCCGCGTTGGTGCGTGATTGCATCGACAGCACCAACAACTCATTTAAGCCTTAATTTACGATCGGAACCTTAGAATTCAGCATGGCAACAATCGATGTATTCAATGGCGATGCCGACGGCCTGTGTGCACTGCATCAATTGCGTCTTGCCGAGCCGCAGAACAGCCAACTGATAACGGGTGTTAAGCGAGATATAGCACTGGTCCATCAAGTCCAGGCAAGCGTCGGCGATACCGTCACGATACTGGACGTTTCACTGGATAAAAATCGCGATGCATTACTCGATGTACTCAGCACCGGTGCACAGGTTCGCTATGTGGATCACCATTTCCCTGGCGAAATTCCTCAGCATGAACATCTCACCACGCACATAGACGCATCAGCAGAGATCTGTACTGGTTTGATTGTGAACGAACTACTTGGCGGCGCCCATCTTCCCTGGGCCGTCACTGCAGCCTTTGGCGACAACCTGCTAAGCACCGCCGAGACAGCAGCACAGCCGCTGCAACTAAAGGCACAGCAACTCGAGCAGCTCAAAACACTGGGTACGTTACTGAACTACAATGGCTACGGTGCCACGCTGGACGATCTCTACTTTCCACCAGCCGAACTCTACAAACGCATACAACCGCATACCGATCCATTGAGCTTTATCAATGAAGATCAGGCTTTTGTAACGCTCAATGAGGGCTATGCCAGTGATCATGCCCGCGCGACTTCTATAAAACCGGAGCGCTGTGATGATCATATCGCTATCTATGTGCTCCCCGACGACCCCTTTGCACGTCGAATCAGCGGCGTATACGCCAATGAACTTGCACAACGCTATCCGTCAAGAGCACACGCCTTGCTAAGCGAACTGGACGACGGCTCCTACCTGGTCAGCATCCGATCACCACTGACAAATAGAACGGGTGCAGATGAGCTGTGCCGTCAGTTTGAAACCGGTGGTGGCAGACGTGCAGCGGCGGGTATCAATAAATTGCTGGCTGGGGATCTGGAACGTTTTGCTTCACTTATGTCACAGCAATTTACACCTGGGTGATTTGACCTGTTGTCGATCAGCGGAGGCCGTCAAGTCTTCCTCGTGGATGAAGCTGCGGGCCACCAAGGTCAACGCAGTGAGCGATAGCATAAATGGAACAACGCTAACTTTGCCGGTGGTATTCCACCAAGTCCACCGGATAGTGTATGGAATCCCGATAGCTCGAATCGTCAAGACCACAGAGCTTCGAGACCGCCGCGCCCTTGAAATCCCAGTAGCCTCGGTAGTGCTTCTCATACGTATGGGGCATCGGATCATTCATATCGCCATAGAGTGTCATGATGGATATCTTGTCAAAATACTCCTTCATCACTTTCTCAGCCTGTAGCTTGTCAGTATCCTTCAAAGCGATAGCTTGTCGTAAACCGGGCAGACCGTTGTTGATAATGTGACTGGTGTTAATGTCCCGGTTTTTCAGTTTGTACCCCAACAAATTTTCCATAAGGTTATCTTTGACATTGGCGCGTTTATCTTTTAGTTTTTTACGCTCAAATATACTGGCTAGGCTTTCAAAAATCTGCTCATCGGCATCTAAAAGCACACACAGTCCGACCATGTCCAGCGGCATGGGGTACCAGCTCCGCAAAAAAGACGCCTGCGACCATTTTATCGCATAAGCAATGGCAGACTCTATCGGTTCAAGCAGGCACTCTATCGATTTACCCATTGAGTAGTAGCACGTACTGATTATTGTACAACTATTCGCTATCGTGCCGATTTCTGAATTGAAGTTGGTGCATTGGCCCGAGTCAAGATAGGCTAAACAGTCTTCAATGACTGCTTTTTCACTATCGATAACAGCTGAAAAATAGTCATAGGGGCGGAAGGTGTCTCGCATAGTCTGTTGATTCTAAATGGATTAATAAGACTGAGTTATGGATTGAAACGACTACCGGTTTTCAACCCATCTTCGTCTAACACACTAAAAGTGAGTGCACCCGAGCCAATCGATTGATAGTTAATCAAAACTCTGTTACTGGTGCGTTTTATGTTCGAAAAAACGATTGACGAATCCAACGGTAAATTCCTAAGCCTGTTAAACAGCCAACGATCAGACATCTGACGATCACCCTCGGGCGGTTTAGTAGGCACATTATCATTAGACTTCACCTCCACCACCACATAACTCCCATCAGCTTTTTGATACAACCCATCTATTCCCCGCTGTGGTGCTTGGTTAAAACTCTGCACGCGTGCCTTGCCAGTGCTCAATGGAATATACCCATACCGCTCCGTCAACTCAAGATCCGCTCGCATCTCGCCATAGTTGCCTTTGGCATGTTTCACATTCACACCGGGATGCGCCTTCGGAAACTCAATCCGGAAATACTCATCCACTGTTGAATTGTGCGCCTTCACCCAGCTATCCACCTCATGTACGGCTTTAAACTGCGCATTGCGGATGGCAAACTCTGTCGCGATGCGGCTCTGACTCCAACCCGCCTGCGTTAGGTTTTGTGAGTTTTGGGCCCGCGGTGCTGGTAATGGTGTGACTGTGCCGGGCGTACCACCTAACAGGCCATCTATCTTACGCTTCAGTTCCTGAAGTCTATCCTGTGTCTCCGGCCCCAGCTGATTCCATGCCGTACCGCCTATAGCATTTTGTGCCTCTGCTATTGCACCGCTGATAGTGTTCAGTACCGGAATAATGGCCCTGCCCATCGCGGTCGCGGCAATTTCTTCACCAGCCATCCCCGCGAATCGACTGAGCAGATCCTCACCCAGTTGCGCCACCTTGCCCAGTCGTCCAGCTTTTGCCAGATCACCTATGTACGGCACCGCAGACACCAGGGAGATACCGGCATCAAACCAGTTACCTCTGAGCATGGAGATCACCGCATTGGTACCGTCGCTGATAGGCGTCGGGTCGAATATGCCCAGAATGTCCAGTGAGATTTGCCCAGCATCGAGCAGCAGCTTATAGTCACTACCGTGAACACTGTCGGTATCCAGCCGGCTTTTCAGTACCTCAATCTGAGTCCGATCAACGAGATTAATCTTGGCGGAATCGGAGCCGTACTTCTCGACCGTCTCGACGTAGGCGACGCGTAATTCGTCACTCATGCTCTGGTAGAAGATGTTCAACTGCTTACCCTGCAGATTCTCTGACAGTGCCTTGAGCGAGGGCTCCAACACGTTAGAATCATACCCTTCCAGCAGATCAACCAACCGCTCGATGTTACCTTCACTCTGCATGATCTCGATGATCCTGCGCTGATCCACAGGACTCTGGGTTTGCAGAGTCTCGATGATCTTGTTCAACTCAGAGTCGGTGCGCCGGAGTGGAAGATTCAGGGCGCCCAGTGGACCATTGGCCGCTAATACAATCGGCTCTCCAGAATCCTGCCCATCAGGGCCGAAGGTCTGTTCAGCCCAACTGCCATCCAGAACAGAACGGATAAGCGCCAGAGCCTCATCTATTGATGGGCTGTCCGAAACCGGCCCTCCACCCACACCCACCAAACCACCTTCAGACGTTACCGAGTCACCCTCCAACTCGGCACCTTCCATATCAACGACAGGCCCATCAGATTGTGTCCCGACAAACTGCGTCAACTCACCACTGAGGTACAAGGTCACATCTGTAGCAACTCTATCCATATCACCTTCGTGGCGCCCATAGCTGTCTGCGAGCATGTGTACGCCTTCCATTAAAAACCTGGATAGTGTCTGCTCGCCCACTGGTAAGCCATTGATCGTCTGGCCAGTACCCGTTAATGACTCCAACAACGGGCCAGCTGCATAACCGCGCATCGTGCTCGCATCCCAACCCGTGGTAATACCTACCTCTAACAGCTCGGTCAGTGTCTCAGCACGAGTGGCATGTTCGGCCGGGACATGGCTCAAGCCGGTTCGCAATATGTCTGCTGAGTACTGTGCGAACATCCCCTGACCGATAGTGATGGCGCTACTGGCAAGGCGATCCGGATCACCACCGGAGATTATTGTCGCCCTGGCAAGCTGTGACAGCACCTCGCCTTTAAACGAGTCTGCGCCGCCAAAATATTCAACCACATCAATGGAGACGCCTTCACCCAGTGAATTCAGGAATGCACTGGAACTGAGATAGTCTGTCAATCCCCGCTCTCCACCGACTAATAGAGCGCTACTTACACCATCGAATATCTGCGTGTATTGAACCGCACTCTCGCTACCAAAGACGGGAGCAAGACTCGTATTCACCGCCCCACTGGCATAGCTTAGAACGTAGTTTTTGAGTATGTCATCAAAGTTGGATAAGTCGCCTTCATTCAAGATAGCTGACTCCAACATTTTGCCACTCAGATCAGCGACAAACTCAGGAGCCATATCCTGCAATCGAGCGCTCAGATCGTGACCTAACGCCGAGCCGTAGTGCTGCAATACACTGCTCATTACTCCATCAACAAATTCACTACCATTAAGCTCATTAATAATACCGCGTGAAAACGCATCAGCAATCAGCCTACTCTTGCCGGTGAACTGCCCGGCAAACCTGGTGACACCACCACTGAGAAAGCTACTGGCCGCAGCCTTTAGTGATGATTCCAGGTCACCGGTAATCGCGAAAACAGTACCAAATGTGGTGAGCCCTGCCGACGCCCCTGTGGCGGCAGCGGTGGCTAAGAACGAGGCACCTTGTGCCGCTGGCGGAAATATGAAACCTGCTGCGATGGCTCCACCGGCAATGGTCAACTTAACAAAGTCATCGAATCCGAACTCTGCTCTCTCTATTGCACGCGCCTCAATTTCACCTTGAATACCGGCGTTAACGAAGGGGCTGGCCATACTCCAGGCTTGTGCGTCTATCCCTAAATACTCCTGACGCTGCTCAAGACTGGAATTCAGGAATGCCTGAGCGAAGTAGTATTTCTGCTCACCAAAGTTTCCAAATTTTCCTAACTTTACTTGCCGGCTATCACCACCATCGTCATCGGTTATCGTTCTGGTGGTTGAAAACCCTAACTGCCCCATGTCAGTGGCCGAAAGCACGTTCGCCAAGCCACGCAAATCAGCAAACAACGCCGACTCGCGAGTCGCCTGATCCGGGTAGATTGCATAACCGTGACTGTTGCTACCCGCCCCTAGGATGTTACCGGCCAGCAAATAGTTGGCTCTAGCGTACCGACGCTTACCGGATTCGCTACCGGTGGCAGCAAGATCCAATGCAGCTATATGCTGTTGTTGTTCCAGCAAGAAAGCCGTGTTGCTTTGTACCCCGGGAGCAGGCACCGCTGAGAAATCCATCGGTGTGCTAGAGGCAATCGCACTGGCCATTCGGTACTGTGCATACGTTGCAAAAGTGGCTGATTCATTCGCCTGTACAAACGACAGATCGCGTGCTGAGGACCGCTCCCACAACGCTTGTTCTAATCTCGAAGCATGTCGAAATACTTCTCCTGCATAGGTTTGCCCGAGTGATCGCCTGCCTTGCCAACCAATCTGTCCATATTCATGGTTACCGAATGTGCGTGAATCACGTGTTATACCCATCGCAGACGGATATCGGGTGTGATAAGTCACTGTAATTGATCCATTGCTCCCAGCACTGATCAGGTTGCCGTAACCTTTCTGATTAAACAGCGAATTGGCGCTGACTATCGTGCCTGCCAGTTCTGTCCAGGATTTTGTACCTGCCTTGACTCGCTCAACATCTGCATCCACATTAACCATGGCACTGGCAAGCGTATTGCGATCAAAGGGGTTACGCTGATCGCCTGGCAATCCTTTAACCAATGTCATATAACGTTCGTAGCGATCCGCTAGTGTTTCGCGGAATATCCGAGTATCACTAGCCTCAACACGTATTCCAGCGGGAATAGTCGCACTGGCAAAACGCTCGCCAGTGAGTATACTAACGTAGCTGGACGTGCTGCCTGGACCGTACATATTGGGCGTGGTGATTTTCACCTCTTGAGTGTCAATCGATAACGTGATGCTCTGACGCCCCACTAGACTATTATCAACGCCACTATCTAGTGTGTATTCGCGAGCTTGCTCGTCATATTGAACGGTGGCCGGTCGAGCACTCATGAAACCTTCAGTTCTTTGACCCAACTGATGTGTCTCTCCGGATGTGAGCGTATCAATAATGACACCGTCATATACCTGGTACGCCGTGTCGCCAAGAAGCAAAACTTTGTACAGCGTTCCCATATCAACCAAGGTTGCACTATTGTTTGTTGAGGGAACTGAGGTGATAGTCAAGCCAGCCACCGATACTGTAGCAGGCTGTTCGAGTAGTTTTATCAACGCAACACTAGCGCTTTGATTGACAATGGGTGTGGCACCACTGCGCTGCAAAACACTGGTTGAGTCATTCAACGGCTGCAGAATTGCGGGTCTGGAGCTTGCCAATGTCAGTGCATCTATTGGCGACAGACTATGTTGTGCTGAGAATGAGCGAGCCTGAATACTCGGGAAATTCGAAACACTGGAATCAAACTCTTGACCCAGACCTTCGCTGAGCTGTGTCCGCCAACGCTGCTGATTTTCAGGTGATAATGCTTTGGATAGAAGATTGAAAAGGTCCTTTCGATCATCCACACTCAAACCGCCGTTGACCGTCATTGACGGGTCAATATCGGCTGCCAGATCAGCTAACTCCTCATTGGATTGTTGACTGAAAAAACGCTCAACACCCGCTTCACCCAGCACACTGATCTCTCGAACGCGTTTGTCGAGATTCTCAGAATTTTCTAGTCGATTAGGGCTTAAAGCCTTGGCACTGCTGTTTCCAGATGTATTGATTGGTCGAGATATAGGTTGTAGCACAGTATTACTTATTGCCCTCTATGGCGTAACCTGATTCAATTATCCACAAACCAAATTGAATAGATACTAGGTAATTCCCTAGTTTTCATGACCAAAGTCGGGAGTGATGTAAGGATTATTCGCATTAAGCATGCTGAGGGGCCCTCTCAGCATAGCTCTTATGTGCGAACAAAGTACAAATGACTATTGATCCGAGACTAATAGTTCGACTTGTTAAGAGGTGTAACCTCGTCAACATCACTTGTAAAAATTGGAGACCCACCGTAACGACGCGTTGAAAAAGCACTTGGAGTGATTTTTGTAAATGAGTTATTCTTTAGTCTCTGTTCAAACGATGCGCTTGATGATTCAAGTCAACACCAATTAGCAAGGCGCATTGACGGCACTTACTTCGCAGGGAAATCACTCTGCTTTGTATCATTATCAACTCAAAATTAACGCTCTGGCAGCACATGCAGGAAGATACAGAACAGAGGAACGATGCTTTGGCAGAAAATTTACGAGACTGCGCCTACTTGTTTATTTGCCTGTTTGTACAATTGAGTGCAAGCAGTATGCTAAAAAGCTCATTGGACACTGGTAGTGGATATCTTATGAGCGATAGCAAGACTGTCGTTCTGAGCGCCTTTTGGGGTGGTGGATTGGCTGTTTTTGTGATTCAGATTCTGGTGTTGGTTGAGATGGCAGTACGGTGGGTTATCAAAAAATAGCACCTTGCTTGAACACAACTGCTGGGAGTGATGGCAATGTTTGATCTAGTAATATTTGACTTTTTTTTAAATTTTTTGATGAAATTGAATCCTACAGTTTTATGGTTTATAAGCTCACTGTTTTTCACGCTTACATGCTCACAGATTTGGAAACGGCCTTTTAAGAATCGACAAAGTGATAACAAGTGATGCCATTTGGCGGCCACGAAAACTACTGTTAAAGATGCTGATACAGAGCCAGTCTTTTGGTGACTGAACATTATGTCAATATATAATGGGTTTCTTAAAAGCTACTGCACATTCTCCGCATCGCCTATATGGATAATGTGTTGCTCGTTCTAGTCCAGGCTAGAAAGCAAGTTGCTCATACAGCTGTAGTCAAACCTGCATCCAGGCATGGCGTGTTTCCGTCACCACTAAGCACCAACTATTCAAAAAACGCCAGACTACACCCCCATCAAACCACGTATATGAGCCGTTGCACAACGGCTCAGTGCTGGTAAGGCGTATCCGCCTTCGAGCATGGATACGATTCTGCCTTCGGCATGTCGATCTGCCACCTCCATCAGTTTGCTGGTTATCCAGACATAGTCGGCATCGAGTAAAGAGACATTTGCCAGTGGATCTTCCAGATGGGCATCGAACCCAGCACTGATGAACATCATTTGCGGTTTGAAGGATTCAAGTGCTGGTAGCCATGTATCGGTAATGGCACTTCTGAAGTCAGCGCTGTTGCAACCCGAATTTAACGGTACATTAACGCGTTGATCTGTGACGTTATCACGGTAACCACCTGGATAGAACGGATGCTGGAATGCAGAGCAGAACAGTATAGTCGGATCACCATCCACAATGTCTTCAGTGCCATTGCCGTGATGCACATCGAAATCAACAATGGCGACACGGTCCAGGCCGTACTGCGAAACCGCATGGCGTGCAGCGATGGCTATATTGCCAAAGAAACAGAACCCCATGGCCTGAATACGCTCTGCATGGTGACCCGGTGGCCGGGTCAGACAAAACGCGTTATTTACCATTCCTGTCATGACTTTATCCACCGCCATGATGCCAGATCCGGCCGCACGCAAACTAGCGTCCAGCGTGTACCTATTCATGGCTGTATCGGCATCGAGTTGTACAGACCCAACCTCAGGTGACTTGCGATGTATAAAATCAACGTAAGCTTCACTGTGCCCAAGCATTAACTGCTCACGAGTCGCTAGCGGCGCATCAGCATGTTGCAGATAGTCATAGACATCCTGCTTTTTCAGCTGGTCATTGATTGCATCTATACGCTGGGGGCATTCAGGATGCCCGGGGCTGATTTCGTGTAGCACGCACTCGCTATGCGAGATCAAAGCAGTTGGCATCAAAGCACCTGTATATAAAACCACGATATAAAATCTGATTTCATGGTTTAACCCTGGATTCAGTATTAGGGCTAAATATACCAGTAAGTCCTACAGAGGACTTGAACCAATGTGCAGACACACTATGGGCTTGAGCGTAGATTTGGACTTTCTGGAAAAATAGCGCACCACCCCAGGGTTGAATTATGCATGACTCGTCCAGACTAACGATTGCTTAACTAAGACACGCCAGCAACGTCAGCCTGCTGTAGTATCGGTCATTATGTCTACGCTGCATCTGGATAAACTACTCAACCCTGCCTCGCTTGTGGTCATCGGCGCCAGTGCGCGGGAAGGTTCACCTCGACACAAGGTCACGCGTAATTTACTCCAAGGTGGCTATTTAGGTAAGTTGTATCTGGTTAATCCACGGTGCAAAAGTGTCCTTGACACACCCTGTCACCGCTCGCTCAAACTACTACCTGAAACTCCCGAGCTCGCTGTCATCCTCACACCTGCTCGATTATTACGAAAAGTTCTGGTGCAGTGCTCACACAGAGGCATTCGTGTGGCTATTATCATGTTCGGAACTGAGGACCCAAAAGCACTGCACCGTTATGCGCAACGGTTGGGTATGCGTTTGCTGGGACCTTACTGTGCAGGCCTAATGAGACCGCACATTGGTCTCAATGCCAGTTACAGCGACAACCGAATCGACAAAGGCAATCTGGCCATTGTCAGTCAGTCAGCCTCGCTGGCCGCCGCCATGCTCGACTGGGCGCAAACCAGTAATGTGGGGTTCTCTGCCCTGCTCTCTACTGGCACAGACACGGACATAAGCCTGTCGGACCTGCTTGACCTACTGGCCGAGGACTGGCAAACCAAAGCCGTCATTGTGTATGTCGAACGCATTAGCAACAGTCGCAGTTTTCTCAGCGCACTGAGTGCAACCGCTCGCATTAAGCCCGTGGTGCTGATGCGTTCGGCGCATGAGGGTGCGCGCTACTGCGACGCTTTAACACGCACAGGTGAGGTCTATTCATCAGATGCCGTATTCCAAAGTGCTTTGCACCGGGCTGGCGTAGTACGTATTCGAACCTTTCAGAACTTACTCGCTGCGGCCAAGATACTGTCCACCCGTATACGCGTTAAAGGCAATCGGCTGGCCATTGTCAGTAATGGATCGGCACCTGCCATGATGGCACTGGAGCGCATGGAAATTAAGCAGTTCGAAGTGCCCTCACTGGCGACCGAGACGCTATGCAAACTCACCACCAAACTGAACGGACAATATAGCGGCCGCAATCCCATCGTACTACGTCAGCCTGAGCAACTTGCCCAGTCATTCATCAGCACGGTTGAGTCCCTGCAACAGCTAGGCAGCATCGATGCCATTCTGGTCATATTTATTCCAGATTCCAGAAACGATCCAGGCTTAATCGCTGAATCACTGACACAATGCTTACCGACCAACAAACCGTTGTTAGCCTGCTGGATGGGTGATGCTAGCGTTAATGACTCTCACGATCTATTGTCATCGAAAGGAATTCCCAGTTTTCAAACACCTGAATCGGCCATCGACGGATTTGATTTTCTGCACCGCTATTTCGTCTCCCAGCAGCAGTTGCTGCAACTACCTAACCCAACGTCCAGAAGTACACAGGCAGATGTCAATGCGGCACGTGAAATAGTTAAGGCTGAAGTACAGGCAGGTCAGCGCGTACTAGGACCCATGAAGACCCGTTTATTGCTGAAGTTGTTTGACATTCCTACGCTCCAAACAGCTCGAGCAACCTCGTTGCAAGATGCATTGCACATGGCAAAGTTCATCGGTTACCCGCTTGCCATGAAACTGGTATCACCGAATATCAGCTACAAGGCATCAGTTATCGAAACACAATTGAATATTGACTGCGCAGAGGCCGTCGAGCAGGCCTGGTGCAACATTGAACAACGACTACACGAACGTCGTCCCGAGGCGCAGTTTCGTGGTGTATTGCTTGAGGCCATGCATACCCCTGCCAATTCGAGACAACTGGCCGTGGCTATTTCACGAGACCCCTTGTTCGGGCCTGTCTTGTCCATCAGTGTTGGTGGCGATTTGACCGCACTGGTTAATCAGCGAGCTGTGCAATTGCCTCCACTGAATGGCTATCTAATAGCCGAGCTGTTACAAACGCGCGAAATACACACCTATATGGGCGCATTCCGACATAGCTCTTCTGTGAATAATGAGCCCGTGACTCAGGTGCTCAGACGATTATCCGAGCTTGCCTGTGAAGTACCGGATATATTCTCGTTGGATATAAACCCATTAACTATTAGCGAAGACGGTGCTGTAGCGATGGACGTTCAAATCGTACTCGAAGCGTCGAGTGTGAAAAAACGCTACGCTCATCTAGCAATTCATCCTTACCCCTGGCAGTGGATCAGGGACGTGACACTTAAAAATAACACAGCCGTTCAGCTTCGTCCCATTCGACCTGAAGATGCAGACTCCATCATTGCGCTGGTTAAAGAGATGTCTGCCGAGTCACGCTACTTTCGATTCATGCATGCAATCAACGAACTCTCTCCGCAGATGGTCGCCCAGTTCACCAAACTTGATTATGATCGCCAAATGGCCTTTGTTGCAACCAGCTTGCAGAATGCCATTGTTGGTGTTAGCCGTTACACGATGAGTAACGATCGGCTGTCTGGCGAGTTCGCGATATCTGTGAGCGAGCAATGGAAAGGCATGGGCCTGGCCACAGCATTGATGCAACTTTTAATAGAGCACGCCACTGTTCAAGGTTTGGAAAAACTACAAGGCGATGTATTACGTACGAATGCTGCCATGCAAGCACTTATGCATGCTATGGGGTTCATCGCGACAACAAACTATGATGACCCTGACGTTATTCTGTACACCTACTCACTCAACAAGAGCGCATGAGACCTCAGCTAGAATCAATCTCACTGGAACTAGATGGACATCTAATATCGGGTATACGGCAACGAGTCGCCACCAACTCAAACCAACCAGCGATGTTGTGTGTACACGGATGGCTAGACAATGCCAACAGCTTTGTGCCCATGATACCCTACCTACCAGCTTTTGATTTAGTCGCCATTGATCTACCCGGGCACGGCTATAGCGATGCGTTGGTGCAAGGCTATTCGTTCCACGAATTATGCTACGTTCTAACCCGCGTCATACAGGCACTGAATTGGTCACAGTGTCATCTGGTTGGGCACTCGTTGGGGGGGTGTATCGCGCCGATGCTGACGGTTGCAAATCCCAGCGCCATTGAAAGCCTCACATTGATTGAGGCTATTGGCCCAATGAGCGAACCGGCGCACAAGCTGCCTGCCCGCATGACCAAGGCATTGCACGATCGATTGAACCCGGTACGCTATAGCTCCAGAAAATTTACCAGCAAACAGGCAGCCGTGGACGCCCGATTAAAAGCTGCCACCATGGCACCCGCCTCCGCGAAGCTGATCATAGACCGGCAATTAATGGAAATCGACAACGAATACCAATGGCGATTTGACCCACGATGGCGTATGGCTTCTGCCCAATATCAGACCGAAGAGCAAGTCGAACAAGTCCTCAAGGCAGTCAATTGCAAGACCATGACGGTCATTGCAGACAATGGGTTTCTGGCCTCTCGCCCTGAAACCACATCCCGCCTGGCGTGCCTGCAACAACATGAGAGCACGACCCTACCAGGCCATCATCATGTACATATGGACACACCCGAACCGGTAGCCATGTTAATCAATCGCTTTCTAAATGCGACGCCTGATTTGGGCGGATGAACTCGATGTGCGATGAATCAGTGTGGTTAATTCGGTGACAGACATTGTGTTCACGGCGTCGTCAGAACAAGGCGACAAAGCGAAGCGTATTGGGTATACGGGGAGCTTTTCTAATGCCGCTCTGGCGGCGCTGGGGACGACATGTTTTACCGAATTAGCTGCACGACCCACTAGAGGGTGAAAAATTAACCTAGGTGTTTTACAAAACTATGACACGATAAAAGAACTCTCAGCACTATGTTGACAACACTGCACTTTAGTCTGGGTATCGGTATTTTCAGTAACGAAACACCGGTAGGTTACGATACAGTCTAGCTTTTATTCTCTGCAGGGGTTAATCCATGAACAAAGCACTGGCTCTGGGCGCACTGCTCAGCGGTTCTATCGCACTGGGCAGTTGTGCATCGTTTTCACCGCCGGAACGCCCAAGCTATACAGGTCCAGATACGATCAGCCAAGTAGCACCTGCCCAGTTGGTAGGTCAATGGACGGTTACCGAACTTAATCCTGTACCTAACACGGAGTCTCAAAGTACCACTATCGAGTACCGGGAGGACGGAACAGTGCTTGGCACAATCGCACCGACAACTCAGAGCACTGATGCGCTGGGGAATTTAAGCTTCCAACTTAGCGGGCAGTGGACGGTGGAAGGGGATCGGGTCCGCCACTCACAAATGGAAGTCAACAGTACCAGCGACTCAGCAGTAGGCGCCATGGTTAGCCGCTTATTGAACAACACCAAAGGCATATCAGGCCAAGCCGATATTTATGAATTATCCGAAAACCGTATGGTCATGGTAGGCACCGATGGCGCAGCCATGGAATATATCAGGCAATAGTTCTTTGAGATTGCAGACAGATACGAGCAGGCCTCCTGTCTATAAATAAGGCTGATCAGGAATTCACCCGATCAGCCTCCAAACTCATCAATCAGTACGTCTTTGTTGCTATTGCTCAGCTTCACTGACCTGCATCATGGCATCAGGGAATATAATCTCCACCCGACGATTCTCCTGTCGACCAGAAGACGATGAATTACTAGCCACCGGTACCGCTTCTCCAAAACCCTGCGTTGAAATTCTCGCGGCCGACACACCAGCATTGACTAAGGCCTCGCGTACGGCGAAGGCCCGGTCTCGTGACAAGTCCAGGTTATAGTCCTCGTCCCCCATGCTATCGGTATGCCCTTCGATCACTGCATTTCTCTCAGGGTAATTGCGCATAAAGGCCGCAATTTTGGCAATGTTACGAGCAGCAC
>CALKXZ010000450.1 GCA_938003775.1 uncultured Granulosicoccus sp.
GCTACCAGCCTGTACCACAGCCGCATCCCCTTTGATCCGGTCGTCACCACCGATACACTGGCTGGTATGGAGGCGCAGTTACCTCATTCGCTGGAGCTGTTTTCACGGCATATCCAATTTGATGCCATTGGCTATGGTTGCACATCGGGCGCGACGGTAATTGGATCTAATAAAATTACCCACATTGTGCACAGGCGGTACCCGAACGTACCTGTTACCGACCCAATAGCGGCGGTTATTGCTGCGTGCCGCGCAATGCATGTTAAGAAATTAGGACTGTTAACCCCGTACAGTCTGGACGTATCAGCCGCAATGCGACAGTTACTTGAACACAGTGGTATCGAAATCACCAATTTCGCATCGTTTGAAGAAACGCAGGATCATCGGGTCGCACGAATTGCCGAACACGCTATTTTTGATGGCATGATGGCTGTGGGCGAAGGCAAATGCGACATGGTGTTCGCATCGTGCACCAGCTTGCGTTGTTTTGGCGTAATTGAAGACGCTGAAGCAGCGTTGGGCAAGCCAGTTATCTCCAGTAATTCTGCGTTTGCCTGGCACTTGCATAAGCTGGCAGGTAATGCCAGTGCTGTTAATGGGCCAGGTGCCTTGTTCTTGCACTGAATACGCACTCAATAGCCCACTCAAAGATGGGTGTGCTTTGCCAGATACCGGTCCAGATGATTCGCGAATTGTTGTCTATCTGCGGCGCGCATTGGTGGTGGCCCCCCACCCACGTGTACACCGCTACTGCGTATTGAATCCATGAAGTCACGCATATTGAGTTTCTGCCTGATTGTATCCAGCTCGTAGAGTTCACCACGGGGGGTCAGAGCATGGGCACCCTTATCCATGATCTCTGCAGCCAATGGAATGTCTGAGGTAATAACCAGATCATCTGGTTCAACACGCTTGACGATCTCATTGTCTGCGACATCAAATCCCTGCGGAACCTGTAGCGCAGTAATGTTCGCCGCCGTGGGTGTTTTTATGAATTGATTGGCGATCAGTGTCAGTTGCACGCCGGTACGCCGTGCGGCCTTGAACAATATGGTGCGTATGAGAATAGGGCAAGCATCGGCATCAACCCAGATCGCCATGTTCAGGCAGCGCTGGCGCTTAGCCGTTGTCCTAGATCACGAAAGGAGATCAATTCATGACGATCTTCATCCCATAGCGTTAGTTTTACGCTCTTGAAACTCTCCCAAAGGGTCAGCCTGCCCACTTCTTTAAGCTCTGGGTGGTCTTTGAGCACTTGTGGCAACTTGTGAAATGGAATGCGGCTGGATAGGTGATGGACATGATGGATGCCGATATTGCCGGTTATCCACATGAGTGGTTTGGGCAAGTCATAAAAGGAGCTACCGTGTAGAGCCGCATCATCTCTTCGCCATCCGTCGTTGCGCGCCCAGTGAGTCTCATCAAATTGATGCTGTACATAGAACAACCACATACCGATGGTGGCCGCCAGAACGACGATGGGAATCTGGATGATCAGGTACGTTTGCCAACTAGTGGCGTAGATAATTGCGGCAGACACGGCCACAATACCGACATTGGTTGCTAGCGTGCTGACCCAAGGTTTTATGCCCTGTGTCATGGACCCAATAGGCAGCCGATGTCGCAGTACGAACATATAGGCTGGACCAATCCCAAACATGATTAACGGATTGCGGTACAAGCGGTAGATCAATCGTCCTAGTTTTCCACGATTCAGGTATTCACTGACTGTCAGTGTTTCAATGTCGCCAATGCCTCGACGGTCAAGATTGCCAGAGGTGGCGTGATGGCTCGCGTGTTGTAGACGCCAATACTCATACGGCGTAAAGGTAAATATCCCCAGTACCCGTCCTAGCCAGTCGTTGGCTTTGCGTGACGAGAACAGCGACCCATGCCCGCAGTCGTGCTGAATGATAAATAACCTGACCATGAGACCTGCCGCGGGCACCAAAGCCAGCAATCCTGCGATAAATGTTGTCACATAGCCGGTTTGCAGCAAGCCCCAGATGGCCAGCCAAAGTAGGCAAAAAGGGATAACTGTGACGGCAATTTCTAACAGTGCGCGCCTGTTATCCGGTCGTTTATAGGGTGCAAGCCGAGGAGCCCACGCGATTCTAGAATCTGTCAACTGTGTTGGTATCCGACTGGTTAGTGTGTCGCTTGTCCAGACCTTGAACTAGCCAGCAGAAAACAACCTTCCGCCTAATTTGTCCTTAATGATAGTTCATTTCCAGGGTATGCAATAATCGGGGCACCCATATTTCTTGGGTTGTCTGGGATACGCTGTCTGATGCCAACTACGCAGCGTTACTGCATCATTGGTATAGCTGAGAATGTGCCCAAACTGCCGAGATATCTGCAGTTCGTTATTGCTCAAAATTTCATGGAAAATCAGAGGGTTTGGTTATGCGGCAACGTGAAATAGCACAGAACGTGCAAATGGACAGATCCTTTTTCATGGGTATAGTTCCTCTGTGCATACGCGCAGAATTCACTGAAGGTAATAGGGCATGACCGACAAAGCGCTTCTGAGCACGGGGATTATCGGAACCCTACTGACAGCGCTGTGCTGCTTTACACCCTTACTGGTCATGCTGTTGACAGGAATTGGGCTGTCAGTCGTCGTGAACTATCTCGATCTTGTATTGCTACCCGTCTTGGCCATATTTGTGGGTATGACGCTGTATGCTCTGTGGCGCAGAAAACGCCGTGAAGAGACCACGATTTAACGGGGTATTATTACCCAATACCCCTGATGGTTGTTGTAAGCCATAACAGCAACGGTGTTGCTCTTCAGTGACGCTTTAGGTTATTTACCTGTTGTATGTCTTCGGTAGACGTAACGGATAAACATAGTGGCAATGGTGATATCACCTGGTGTGCCATCAGATGCGCCCCCTGTTCTATGGTGGATAAACGGTCGCAGTGGGTGACGAAACCCGTTACAACGTTGCTGTTTCTTCGCAGGGTAATAACGCATTTCTTAGGCTTGCCAAATGTCAGAAAATTTTCTGGTATATCGGCACAATTATTGTCGTTATTCTCTATCGCGCGCGACACAGGCGCCAAGGTGAGTGATAGAACGGTCACTCAAATAGGGGTCAGCCACACAACGCGTGGTATGAATAACTCAACGGTAGCACGGCCAGCTTTATCATGAAAAAAATGTTTCTCTTACTGGTTGCCAGTTTATTTCCACTGAGTATCCCCGCTGTGGTTGCCGATCCTGGGTTTGATCTGGAAAACTACAAAGGCAAGGTCGTTTACGTGGATTTTTGGGCATCCTGGTGCACGCCGTGTAAAGCCAGTTTTCCATTCATGCAACAAATGGCAGAGAAGTTTGGTGACTCACTGGTGATTACTGCAATAAACGTGGACAAAAACCGTGCGGATGCCGATCAGTTTCTAGAACAGTTTGAGATTAGCTTCAACATAGTGTACGACCCGGAAGGAGTGCTGGCCGAATCATTCGATGTAAAAGGTATGCCAACCTCGTATTTATATAATGGTCGCGGGCGATTGATTGGCTCCCATATCGGCTTTAAGAAAAAGGATATTGACAGGCTGGAAATGGCCATTGCCAACGCCATTAACCATCAGCAGTAGTGAGAATACGAGAATCATCTCGATCGGTTCTAATACGTTGATCAAACGCTGGTTAATTAGCTGCGGTGGCGCAGGTAGTTGATCAGAACAGCCTGTTTTAGATCACTCATTCGTTCGTCTCAAACACAATCTGTATCCGGATGTTGATGCGGTTTAATATCTGATATTGTATGATTTTTAGCTGTCATGCCATAACAGGCGCAGTTGCGAGCGCCTTTTTATCGAATCAATACCGAGGCAACGATCAGATATGGATTAGGCTGCGCATTGGTTCAGTGAATGATGACGACACTGGGCGGTCACATCAAACTGACCAATCAACGGTCAATGGGGCTACACGTGACACGCCAACATTGTGCATCTGAATATAACCAACTGGGTTGAAAACAGTCATGTCTGTAAAATTAAGCACAGCGCCTGCATTATCTGCCTCTAACGATTTGCTTTTACGGTGGCGGAAAATACCGGTGGCCGTCACAGTAGATCTGTCATCGGATATTCGTCAGTTGGACAACGCCATACGAGCGCTAAAACCTGCGGGCACTCAACCAAGTTTGTTTGGCAGGGCAATTACTGCACTGTGTGAACCACCAGATTTTGGCCCGGTTATGTACTCACTAGATACACTGGTTGCCGGCGATGTACTGGTTATCGCTGCCCATGGATTTGAGCACAATGCAATGATTGGTGATGTGTTGTGTGGACTGTTGCGTAACAAAGGAGTCACAGGCGTTGTGGTTGACGGTGCTATCCGCGATGTTGCTCAGATTGTTGCCTGGGATGACTTTCCCGTCTACGCTCGGGTTATTAATCCCAGGGGACCCACTGGCTATTCCAAAGGATACTTGAATGTGGCTGTTAAGCTAGGTGCGTGTGATGTCTACCCAGGTGATTTGATTATGGGAGACGATGATGGCTTAGTAGCGTTGTCAGATGAAGACCTGGTTGCCTGGATAGACATAGCCGAAGCCCGGCTTGATACCGAAGCTAACTGGACGGATCGTTTAATGGGGGGCGAGAGTGCGGTTTCAGTGTTTGGCTTAAATGATAGTGAGCGGGGGTCGTAAGAACAGATTTAATACGCCTGTTCATTCTGTTTGTAACCAGTCTGGTACGCCGCTAATATGCGTCCCTTTACAGCCTGCCTCTACACAATTGGCTAATGAATCAAAATAGATCGATTTACTAACCAACCCCGGCGCGTAATGCGCGTACTTGCCTGAATTTGTAATTAATACCTGCGCGCTTGCCGGGATAATGGGTTGTCCGAGCATGCACCAGCACGTGTCCGTGATGAATTCAATACCAAATTGTTCGAGATCGTTAATATATCCAGCATTAACGGCGGATTCATAAACCGATCTGCCCAGTGTGACATAGACACTGACACGCTGATGCTTACGTCGTCCAGAGCACAGATCAGCCAGCAACTTACATTCACTGAGTGAAAAGTGTGGGTTGCCAAGACAAACAATATCAACTTGACTGTCAGTGGCTGTATTGAGTTGCTTCCAACTGTTCAGTAGCTCATTACGGGTGACGCGTTGGACAGGGCCGGCAGGTGCTGCCGATTCCCAATAATGATGCGCTGATTCGGCCTCCGGCGTGACACCTGCGAGGTGAAACATGGCACAAGAGGAGGTCGTTGCAAATGCGGCACTGAATGCCTTTAGATTGTCGCTGGTAGGGTTGGTGTGGTTCAATCCATAAATGATGGGTAGATCGTTAACCGCGAGCAAGCCCAGATGGTAGCCGAGCAATGGCCAGAACGAATCATCAGGATTTGTGGGTGCCTCAACAACAATGGCGATAGCTGGCAAGCGTTCTGCAGACAGGTGACAGCCACTCAGCGGTGCTCGAGCCGTTAGCGCAATACAGATATCAAGAAAATCAGCGTATTTATGGGTACGTGCACCCAGTACGCTGTTGGCATACACAACGGCGTTGGACTCTGCCCACACAATGTGTTCGCCCAGTGCCGGAGCGCTATCTAGCAAATAGGGAGCACAGGTAAAACTTAACTGAGCACCCATCTGTATATAGGCATCACCGAGCTCACTGGCAGGAACGGCAAAGGCCGGATCAACCCCTTGTAGCTGCCATCGTTGTTGATCAACTGAAATAGAATTTAGTGTTGTGGGTACTCGTACCTGAGCACCCCAGTCGACCAATTGCTTGGCAAACACTAGACTGGATGGACCGTTGTAGACACACCCATCAATATGCGCCTGAGTGACCGAGACCAGTGTGTCAGCGCCTTGTATCTGTGCCATGCGGATTATGACTTGCATGGCTGCCTGAGCCGCCCGTCCATGGACTCCGTTTAACAGATCGTGATCCATGGGCGTCAACGACAATGACATTGTGTTGGTTGCTGTTAACGGTGTGTCGCTCAGGCGCTGTAACCGGTTGCTAGGTTGTGGATTGCTGTGAACCGTTATGACGCCGTTATCAATGTGAACCACACTGTTAGGGTTTAACCGTTGGAACTCAACTTGTTCGAGTTGAACCACCGGTAGGGATTGCCCAAACATCTGTTCTGCGACCACCACACCCAGTGTCAATATTTCTTCACGTTCACAGAAAATGATGGCCGCTGGCGCTAAATCGTTGAAAATCAACTCCAGCAGGACACTACTACCTGTGCATGAACCTCGACCGCTGGGCAAGGCCAGAATTTTTCCAGCGACATTCTGACCTTTCAACGGATGATGATGATCGATAATCTCACCGCTGCTAGGGTTCACACCACCCCAAAAGCTCAGCGCGGTATCTGTGCGTAAAACCGTACCGCTAGCGGTGCCGCGTACCAGCACTTTCCCAATCAACAGGTTATGGCTCATGGTTAGCGGGAGTTGACTGTATAGATGCCTTCGTAGTTAGGTGGGCGCTCAATTTAGCTGGTCGATGTGAATGTGACCCTACGGCGCTATTCTGTTAAGCGGATTGATTCTTTTGGGTCTCTAAAAATCAGCGGCTGTTCAGTCATCAATCCGGTTTTACTAGACTGCGCTTTAGCAATGGCTTCATCGACAATAGGGCGATTGGGCGATTTATCACACACGGGATCAGTGCCAGCAGGGTCTCCGGTTAGCATGAACGCCTGGCACCTGCAACCACCCAGATCATCGTCCGCTTCGGAACAGGAGCGACACGGCTCTTTCATCCAGTTCTTGCCCCGGTATCGATTAAACCCTTCAGAGCCGTACCAGATGTCTTCAATGCTGTGATCAGCAACGTTCGGGAATGCAGCCCCAGGCAACATTCGAGCAGTGTGGCAAGGTAGTGCAGTGCCGTCCGGGGCGATGGTGAGAAACACATTCCCCCAACCGTTCATGCATTTTTTTGGACGATTTTCATAGTAGTCTGGAACGACAAAAATAATTCTCAGTTGATCGCCATAGCGCTCCCGGTATTCGTTAGTGACTCTTTCCGCTTCTGTCAACTGTGCTTGCGATGGCAGTAGGTGATCACGATTGACAACGGCCCATGAGTAATATTGTGTATTGGCAAGCTCGAGAGTTTCTGCGCCTAATTCCAGAGCCATTTCTATGATCTTATCGACATGGTCAATGTTCATTCGGTGCACAACACAATTGAGCACCATTGGCCAGTCGTGATCTTTGATCAGCGCCGCAACGTTGTTTTTCAGATCGAATGTCCGTGTATTGGACAAAAAATCGTTCATCTCTCGCGTTGAGTCTTGGAAGGACAACTGAATATGATCCAAGCCGCAATCTTTGAGCGCTTTCGCACGGGTTTCATTCAGGCCCACGCCCGTAGTGAGTAGGTTTGTGTAATACCCCAACGAATGTGCCTCGCCAACCAGCGTTTCCAGATCCTTTCGTAGCATGGGCTCACCGCCAGAGAATCCGCATTGGACACTGCCCAGTGCACGTGCCTGTTGTAGGGTTCTGATCCAACCCTGGGTATCCAATTCGTCCGTCTGACGTGCGAAATCGACCGGATTAAAGCAGAATGCACAGTGTAACGGACAGCGATAGGTGAGTTCTGCCAGTAACCACAAAGGCGGTCCGGGTCGATCAGCAGTTGGGTCTGTGGCCAGACCGTGTTGTAGCATGGACGTTGGCATACTTAAGGCTCAGCTCAATTTTATCCAGTGTTGTTCATGTGCGATAGATAAAAACGCATGGACATCGTTGGTTAACCCGGTTGTTTCAAAAGTAGTTTCTAACCCGGTTACTATCTGCTTAACACTCAATTCACCATCCACAAGTTTGAGAATTTCTGCAGCGCTTGGATTGAGCTTGACCATACCTTCAGGGTATAACAGCACCCAAGTATCTTGCGCAGATTCGAATTGCAATCTGTACCCATTGGCAATGGTGGGCACCTGGTCTGCACTGATGTCTCGCTGAGTTGATTCGTCTGGCATGTGTCTTTGTCTATTAAGCTACACGGGTACTACTTCTGTTAACTAATTATCGATTCTCGAGGTGTCGTCGGCCGTGGCTGTGCTGGTAACTGGTCAGGTAACCCATACCGCAGCGCCATGGCATCATTCATTTGCCAGAGTACATCAAGCTTGAACTTGAGTATATCCAGGGCTTTTTCTTGCTGTTCACGCGTTCGAAAATAATTCAGGGTAATGTTCAGACCGTGCTCAACATCTCGTCGAGCCTGTGCAACTCGATTGCGGAAATAGGACAAGCCCTTGGTATCGATCCACGGATAGTGTTCTGGCCAGGTCGCCAAGCGCTGCTTGTGAATGGCTGGTGCGAACAATTCTGTTAATGAGGCGCAAACAGACTCCTGCCACGGGCGTGTGCGCGCAAAATTTACATAGGCGTCGACGGCATAGCGCACGCCGGGCGTCACATGGCGAAAATCGATGATCTCTTCACGCGATAGTCCTACCGCCAATCCCAGTTGTATCCAAGCCTCTATACCGCCTTCGTCTTTCTTGCCGTTGATGTTGTAGCCATCATGATCCAGAATGCGCTGGATCCATTCTTGTCTCACTAATCTATCGTCACAATTGGCCAGTACCGCCGCGTCTTTTAAGGGTATAGCTGCCTGATACGAAAAGCGGTTGGCAACCCAACCACGTATTTGTTCAGGCGTTGCGTGACCATCATTCAACATCACATTGAAAGGATGATAGATATGGTAGGCCTTACCCTGTTCTCTTAGACGCTGCTCGAATTCTTCGTGGGACCAGGCTCTGGAATTGTGTGTCACAGCTCGATCTCCATCCCATCGTCGGCAACCTCAATACCTCGTTGCGTCAGGTACATGCGCTCGGGACTGTCTTGATTCAAAATAGGGTTCGTATTATTGATATGAATCAATATCTTCCGGGTAGTTGGCGGCAGTTGCTCTAGCCACTCAATCATACCCCCAGGGCCCGATTGTGGAAGGTGGCCCATGGAGCGAGCGGTTTTTGTTGAAGCACCGCGTTCAATCATTTCGTTGTCGGTCCACATTGTACCGTCTACTAGCACGACACTGGCTTTCTGCATTGTGGCCCACACATGAGGTTCCATTTCTCCGAGTCCCGGTGCGTAAAACACTGACTCATTGTTATTGGTATTACGCATAAACATGCCGATAGTGTCGCCGCGTACTGGTTGGTCGCGGTGAGGTGAGTAGGGCGGTGCATTGCTGATTAACGGCTGTGCCAGAAATTGTATGTTGTGCGCTCCTGGAATGGCTTGTTGGGTTTCGTTTAATTCAATTTCGTGCCAGTCAATGTCGCAATAGTGCTGTAGTACCTTAAACAGTGGATTACCTTCACTGAGATCCTCGCGCACTGGTGCAGTACACCAGATAGACAATGGCTGCTGGTGTTCACGAAGCATCAGTAAGCCCGTGGTGTGATCTATCTGTGCGTCCATTAGCACAATAGAGCATATACCGGTATCGCGCAGTTGCCGGGCGGGTTGCAATACACCGCATTGTTGAATTTGAGTCAGGATATCCGGGGACGCGTTGAACAGCACCCAATCGGTTCTATCACTGGATACAGCTATGGATGATTGTGTCCGAGGCGATGCGTTAATGGTTTGTTGACGAACGCCATCGCACATCGGGCAGTTACAGTTCCACTGAGGAAAGCCACCCCCAGCTGCAGACCCTAGAATCTTTATAATCACGTTGTTAAGACCCAAAAAAGCCGGGCAAGACCCGGCTTTTCATCGTTCAAAAATATTAACGCATTGATGCGCTTTAAAGCTCCTGCGAACTAGCGGTTTGCAAAATACATGGTGATTTCGAAACCGAAACGAACGTCAGTTGCTACTGGTG
>CALKXZ010000451.1 GCA_938003775.1 uncultured Granulosicoccus sp.
CCTACCCACATTAATGGCAGAGTTAGTGAGTCTGGTAGCAGTTGATGATCAATGTCGATCATGGTCATGGCCACGAAAAACCAAGTCATAGTAATACCCAGAACTGCCTGAGGAGTAGGGCCTAGTTGCCAGGCAACGATCAGTGACAACAGTGTTGTAACGAATTCAAGAATGGGGTAGCGAGCAGATATACCTGATTTGCAATGCGCGCACTTACCAGCCAGCATTAGATAGCTGAGAATCGGAATGTTTTGAAGGGCTGTTATTTCTTTGCCACAAGACGGGCAACGTGAGCGCGGAACTGCGAGGTTGAACGGTTTCGGTTGAGCGGTCGACTCGCCGGATGCGTTGGCGTCTGTAACCGATACTGTATCTTGTGCCGCATCAGCTCCTGGGGTAGCAAGGGCACGCTCGGCTTCAAACTCTTCGATACCCTCGCGCCAGGCGCGCTCCATCATGATAGGCAGGCGGTGAATGACAACATTCAGGAAGCTGCCCACTATCAGGCTGACAAATGCAACAACGCCGTAGAAGACTACGGCGTTGTTTTGCATGACATCGATTATTGACATGACTGGATTATGAATGGATTGATTTGATCACGCAAAATAAAATTCTTCACGTGCCGGTGTATGTTTCCTGGCAACTCTAGAATGCATCACCCATCTTGAATATGGGCAGGTACATACCAACAACCAGGCCACCAATTACCACACCTAGAAAAGCCATTATCATGGGCTCCATCAAGGAGGTCATGGCGTCTACAGCGTTATCGACTTCCTCTTCATAGTAATCAGCAACTTTGGCTAACATGTCATCAATTGAGCCTGATTCTTCACCGATTGAGACCATTTGTACAACCATATTGGAGAACAGGCCTGAATTCTCGATGGACGCAGTTAGTCGTTGACCGGTTGCAGCCTCGTCTTTCATCTTCATGATGGCTTTTTCGAAAACCGAGTTTCCGGCAACACCTGCCACTGATTCCATGGCTTCTACCAGGGGCACACCGGCTTTGGACATGGTAGCCAAGGTCCGAGCGAAACGAGCTGTGGCCGCTTTGACCACAATGTCACCGAAGATGGGTGCTTTAAGAGCCATTCTGTCTAGAAGTTCTGCGAATGGTCTGGATCGCTTTTTTGCTTGAGCAAAAACCCAGACACTTAAGCCAACGCCACCAAATAATACGTACCACCACTTCTGCATAAACTCGGATGCTGTAACAATCATCCTGGTGAATGCAGGCAAGTCACCCCCCATGCCTACAAACAAGCTTTCGAACTGTGGAACAACGAAAACAAGTAGGATGGCAGTTACTATAAAAGCAACAATCAAAACAGCGACAGGGTAGAAGAGTGCTTTTTTGATTTTCTTTTTCAGTGATTCAGATTTTTCTTTGTAGGTGGCTATTTCATTCAGCAGTGTTTCAAGTGTTCCAGATTGTTCTCCAGCCTCTGTCAAGCTACAAAACAAGTCGTCGAATTGGTCTGGGTATTTTCGCAAGGCGGTGGTCAGATTACTACCCGATTCAACTTCCGCCTTTATTCCGTTGACCATATCACGCATGGACTTGTTGTCCATGCCGTTTGCGACAATTTCGAATGATTGAACCATAGGAACGCCTGCCCCCATCATGGTAGTTAGCTGACGAGCAAACAAAGCAATATCGCCAGGTTCAATTTTTTGTTTTCCACCAAATTCCCTGGGCTTTTTCTTAATCTTGGTCGGGATAATCCCTTGGCGGCGTAACTTAGCCTTTACTAAATCCGCGTTGGGGCTTGAAATGAATCCTTTTTGCTTTTGCCCAGATGAATTCTTACCCTCCCACACAAACATGATGGAGTCTTTGGCTGCTGTTGACTTTGCCATGATCTAGTCCTTTGTCACTCGGTTGGCTTCTTCAAGACTCATGACGCCCTGAGCGACTTTTTTCAATGCGGATTCTCGTAGATCAGGTATATTTTCAGCTTTTGCCTGATGTGCAATTTCTATAGCATTGCCGCCCGCCATGATGATCTTACCAATCTCTTCGCTGATTTTCATAACCTGATAGATACCGACACGCCCTTTATAGCCACCGTTGCACTTTTTGCAACCTACAGCCTTGAACAGTTTAAGGTCATCTACAACTGCTTCTTTGAAGCCTTCTTGAATTAACATCTCGCGAGGTAATTCTTCTTCTGGTACTTTGCAAGACTCGCAGAGTCGTCTACCCAGTCGCTGAGCGATAATCAATGAAACTGCAGTTGCAATATTGAAGGGCGGTACGCCCATATTAATCAAACGAGACAGTGTCTGAGGCGCGTCATTGGTGTGAAGAGTTGACAATACCAAGTGACCGGTCTGGGCAGCCTTGACAGCAATGCTCGCTGTTTCAAGATCTCGAATTTCCCCAACCATGATGACGTCTGGATCCTGACGCAGGAATGATTTGAGCGCTTCAGCAAACGTCAACCCGGCTTTGGGATTTACATTGACCTGATTGATACCAGCCAAATTGATTTCCGCAGGGTCTTCTGCTGTTGATATGTTGGTTCCGGGCTCGTTCAGTATGTTAAGACCGGTGTACAGAGAAACTGTTTTACCGCTACCTGTGGGGCCGGTAACCAGTATCATGCCGTATGGGTTAGACAGTGCGTCCATATACAGCTTCTTTTGTTCTGGTTCGTAACCTAATGCGTCTATACCAAGTTGTGCGCTGCTTGGATCAAGGATACGCAGAACGGTTTTCTCGCCAAAGAGAGTAGGGCAGGTGTTAACTCGAAAGTCGATTGCCTTAGTCTTGGATATTTTAAGTTTGATACGACCATCTTGAGGAATTCGTCGCTCTGATATATCCATGCGTGACATGACTTTTAGACGGGCGGTTAATCTACCAGCCATTGCAAGAGGTGGGTGTACTACCTCTTCAAGTACACCGTCAACACGAAATCTTATACGAAATATTTTTTCGTATGGCTCAATATGAATATCTGATGCGCCTTTCTTGATTGCGTCTAGCAGGACTTTATTGACGAATCTGACGACTGGTGTTTCGTCAACGCCAGAAACATCTTCGTCAGTTTCAGCGCCTTCGCTGTTGTCAACTTCCAGGTCGAAACTATCATCAAGGCCTTCTGATAAAGCACTGTTTCCCTCTAAGGCTCGAGCTCTGAATTCTGCAAGTTTAGTTTCTTCAACCACAACTGCTTCCACACTGAGACCAGAAGAAAATTTGTATTTATCAAGTGGTTCACTGTTGGTCGGATCTGATATTGCAATGAATAGTCGAGAGCCTCGCTTGGCGATGGGTATGGCATTCTGAGTTGCCAACAGCTCTTCTTTCAGAAATTCTGTGGGTATGCTTTCTGAATGCAGTGTATTCAGATCGAACAGCGGAAGGCCAAAATCTGCCGCAACGTATTGCGCTACTGCTTTGGCGTCGATTTCACCAGTCCCAACAAGAGCTGTGAGAAATGACTGTTTTTGGGACTGGGCGAGTTCAGTAGCCTCGGTAACCGCTTCTGTTGAAACCAGTCCTTGATTGACGAGTTGTCTGGCGATTCCGTTCAAACTAGTGCTGGTCGATGCCATTCTCTTTTATCTCACGAAGCTGCAATATTTGGGTAGCCGAACTATCGGTCTATGCAGTAAGAGTCGGCGGAACTTTCAGTTACTTTAGTATTTCTACTTGAGAGTATCTAACACTACTATACCGCCGTACACTTGTGGTCCTGACGCTCTGTTATGAATTTAGCCTAGTTGTTGATAGTTTGAAAAAATCAAGAAAAAAATTAAAGAGAGTGTTTTGCATGGTCGAACGGAAAATCAACTCTGAGGGTGACACTAATCTCAAGGTAACAGGCTGATTGGTACTGCATCAGCCTTTGAGAGATCACGCCTATCGGGGAGGCTGATCAGTGTCGGCTGATAGTCGAATCTCATTGTAAACAAAAGAATTGAACTTCTGGACGTAAGTATTGCCAGGAAGAAGTTGTATTAGGGCTTGCAAGAATTGGTAGCCAGGCAAGTGTCACCGACTGTCCAGGTGGTTCTGTTGGTTGTTGCCGTGTACGGTATGCTGAGTTGATAAGTCAGTCTGTCGACTTCCGCCGTGGCTGATATAGTGATAACCCCGTTTAGTTAAATGTGGCTTTACCTATATCGATTTAGACCGGGCAGGTTGGATCACACGCTATTGGTACCAGCAGTGCAGTTTTCTGTACGTTCCTATTCCTGAATACACAGTTGCACGGCTGATTTGAATGTTGAAGTCATCCTGATAAAGTGCTAGAAATTGACCAATTTTTCGTAACGGGCGTAATGAGGTACTGCCGTGCTGGTAAGAATGCTGATGATCGCGATTACAATCATGAGTTCAATGAAGGTGAATCCTTTGGTTTTGATAGTAAATCAATTGAAGTACCCTTTAGCTTTGAAACAAAAGAGGGGCTCCGCGAGAGAGCCTGCGGATCTGACTAAACTAAACTAAGCTAACTTAGTCGCGGCACAGACCACTTGTCAGACATGAACCACTTACCGTCCATGTTAGGGTGTTTGTAGCTGGTGTGTACACCGGTGTAAGAATATAGGTGTCACCATCTACTTCACCATTACCAACGGCTGTGATTTGGCCATCAGCAGTCACGTCTAAACTTGTCAAAACACCAACATTGGCCAGTGCAGCCGGGACATTGTTGGGGTTGGCAGCGGTGGCGTGGCCGCAGGCGACGATGGGACTTACATTCTTATCTTGAATGCACACGCTGACTGCCGCTTTGAACTGAGCCGTTTGATATACAACTTCACCCGTGAACTTGGCTCTCTTTGTATAGTTTGAATACTGAGGAACTGCAACGCTGGCAAGAATCCCGATGATCGCAATCACGATCATAAGCTCGATGAGGGTGAATCCTTTGGCCCTAGTTTGATGACAACTCACGTTAGGTACCTCGTTGTTTAAAAAAAAGGGCTCTACAAGAGAGCCCCTTGATCTGATTAAACCAAGTTATTAACTTAGTTGCGGCACAGACCATTTGCCAGACATGAACCTGTTACAGCCCACGTCAAAGTGCTTGTCGCTGGTGCGTACGTAGGTGTAAGAACGTAGGTGTCACTATCTACTTCTGCATTGCCAGTGGCTGTGATTACGCCAGCAGCATCCACGTTCAGACTTGTCAGAACACCAACGGCACCCAGTGCAGGCGGAACATTGTTGGGGTTAGCAGCAGTAGCGTGGCCGCAAGAGACGACAGGGGTGACATTCTCATCCTGAATACACATGCTGATTGCCGCTTTGAACGGAGCAGTCTGAGTAACAACCTCAGCAAACTTAGCACGCTTAGTATACTGACCATACTGAGGAACAGCGACAGCTGCCAGAATACCGATGATCGCGATTACGATCATGAGTTCGATCAGTGTAAAACCTTTTTGTGTCTTAACCATTTTTAGATTATCTCCAGAGATTTAAATTTTTTGTGTAGATCGGTGTCAAGCCAAACCTACGAACGATGTATCGTCCTTGTGGACAAATGGTTAAGTGCATGGGCTGTGCCAGCTGGATGTTATTTAAGAATCTGACAATAAGATTCATGTAATCAATAGCTTGCGCCTAATGTGAAGCCCATCTACGTTGATCGGGTTGGCATGAGGTGGTGACATTTTTGTCAACAAATGACAATGGAAATGACACGCTTGTGACAATGCGAGAACTGGTCGATAGAAAAATAACTCAAGTATTTTTTCGTAGCCAGTGAATGGCTGTTTATGTTCCTGTTTTTTTCTCGTCAATGCTGTATTGCTGAATTCGGTAACGTAATTGACGATAGGTCATTCCCAATTGTTGTGCGGCGGCTTTGCGATTCCAACGTGTTTGAATCAGTGTTTGTTCAATTAATTGTTGTTCGCTAGCCTGACTCATAGGTCGGTCAGCATCCTGGCGACTATATGGATAAGACAGTTGGGAAGGGTTACTTGCCAGGTCAAGATCCTCTTCTACAATACTCTGGCCTTCGCTCATGGCAACAGCACGTTCAAGTATGTTCTCCAGCTCTCTAACGTTACCTGGGAACGCATAAGCCTCCAGAGCGCATTGTGCTTTAGCAGTTAATGTCACTGGTTGAGATGTGCCATCCGCTTTGGCTATATTCCGAAGAATGTGGCGCGCTATATCTGATACATCATTCGCTCGATCTCGAAGACTGGGCGATTTTATACAGATAACATTTAACCGGTAGTAGAGGTCATGACGAAACCGACCTTCGGTGACCTCACTAGCCAGATCTTTATGGCTTGCACTGAGAATACGAACGTTAGTATCGATCTCATCGGTGCCACCGACTGGGCGTATGGAGCGTTCTTGAATAGCTCGCAACAGTTTCACCTGCATGGATAAAGGTAGCTCAGCTACTTCATCAAGAAACAAAGTGCCGCCATCCGCGCGTTTGAATAGTCCCTCGTGATCACTATGTGCACCGGTAAAGCTCCCCTTTCGATGACCAAACATTTCACTTTCCATTAGCTCGGAAGGAATAGCGCCACAGTTGATGGCAATGAACGGGGACTGGCTGCGTGGGCTGTTCTCATGCACCAGGCGAGCAATAAGCTCTTTGCCCGTACCGGACTCTCCAGTTATCCAGACTGGAGCATTGGTACGAGCCACTTTCTTTATCATTGATCGCAGTGCCTGCATAGGCTCTGATTGACCAATCAACCGACCTTCACCGACAAGATTCTCTGTCGAGGGTGTTTTGTTATGCCGGCCTGAAAGAGTTTCTAGTGAGCTAGTGTTAACGGGTGAATCTGGCTCTGCGGCGGTTATTGAGTTGTCAGGAATGTGATCATAAGCGACTAAATCCACAGCATCCTTGGAGGATAATCTAGCATTTGGGGAGGGTGGCTTTTGGTTCAGATGTACGCTATCAGAATCATCAACTCGATTATTTGAGTCTATTGCCTGACTGACCAAACTACGAAGTAACTTGATATCCACAGGCTTGGACACAAAGTCAAATGCCCCGTTTTTCATTGCCTCAACCGCTGCATCCATATTGCCATGAGCAGTAATAACAGCGACAGGTAGCAACGGCTGCACCTGATGAATATATTTTACGAATTCAACACCGTTACCATCCGGCAGTCGCATATCAGTCAGGCATACATCAAACTGGTAGGTCGCCAGTAGATGCTTTGCTTCGTCAAGATTCGCGGCTGTGTGGGTATCCATCCCGACCCTGTCAAGTGACATGGCAATGAGTTCGCGAATATCCGCTTCATCATCAATGATCAATGCGGTGTGTTTCATGCTCAAGCCGCCATGTCCTGTGCTGCCTGCAGTGTTATGCGAAAGTGCGCACCTGTTTGACTATTGATACATTCAATTTGGGCGTTGTTGAGTACGCAAAGCTCTCTAATAATAAACAAACCCAAGCCAGTGCCTGCATGATGTGTGGAATAGAAAGGTTCAAAGAGGTTTTGTCGTTCCATGTCAGTAATACCCTGGCCGTTGTCTATGATATCTATCGCGACAACTCCGGGTGATGACATCCAGCATTGTATGGTGATGCAAATTTCTGTGGAATTGTTGTGCAGTTGTGCATTCGTGCAAAGATTCCACAGTATCTGATCAAAATGACCAGGATCAATGACAGCCTGGGTGGTCTCAGCAATGATGGATATCTGATCGTCTGACAACCCCTGCTCATCTCTAAAACGACTGGCGAACTCATCGATTAACGTATCGATATTCACCAGCTCGGATCTCACCTGCTGTCGGTTAGAGAGTTGTAGTACATCTTCAATGATGCGGTTAATACGTTGGGTGTTACGTTTTGCCACGTCCAGCAAATTAGCATCATTGTTGTCAAGATTGGGTGACTCCTGTATCAACTGCACAGCGTGCGAGATTGCACCCAGAGGATTTCTAATCTCGTGGGCAATGCTAGCGGACAATCGCCCCAATGATGCCAGTTTTAATTGCTGGAACTGCTGAAGTATATGCGTATGGTCATCCAGCTTTATCAACATGCCTCCGTTGGACAGTGCTATGTACTGCGGCAAGACAGATTGGCCCGTACTAGGTACGACAAACGCTCGGGTCTCCCGCGTGGGTGATTGCTCTGAGAGTTTCATATTCTCAACCAATTCCCTGCACAGTCGTCGTACATTGACAGGCATGACAACAAATTCAACGGCCAGCAGAGCCCTGGCGGTATCGTTGATCAATTGCACATTCCCCCAGCTATCAATAACAACGACACCGGAGTCCAGTTCGCGAATAATTTCCTCATTCAACTGAGCAATCTGCTTGACGTCCAGCACGACTCTGGAGTGTGAGGGCGTGACTAACTGCCGCGCCATTAAGCGCCTTAATGGGACTGTCATCACCCAGGCTGTGGCAAACAGCAAGGAACCGAGCAGTGCTGCGGCTTCAAATTGCGCTATATCCATACCAGTGAGTAACTGAGCAGTCATCTCAGCACCGATAATTACAAGGCTGGCAATAGCCGCAAACAGAAACGCGTGTCTAATACTTGATATGTGACTGAGTAATGCTAGATTGATCAGTAGCAGTGGTCCCAGTCCGCTTTGCACACCGCCGCTGGCATACATCAAGCCACAGATCAGCAATATATCCAGATAATTTTGAATAAAACACTG
>CALKXZ010000452.1 GCA_938003775.1 uncultured Granulosicoccus sp.
GTGACCCGGGAGACCACGCCACCTGGACGTTCGGCAATCTGTTACCGGGAGAAACACGATCTGTTGTTTTTGGCACCTCTATTACCACGAATTCGATAACTGGGGATTCGTCAGATTGGGTTGCAACAGTTGCGTCAAACAATGCGAAACGACGGCGTGCAGATCTTTCGCTGGGTATAACGGATGCTATTCCACAATTGTCTGTTACCAGCGATCGAACTCTTGCGCTTCCCGGACAAAGCATTGAGTATGTATTTAGTCTGGGAAATCCTCGCGGTGCATTGCTTGTAAATCCTGAGCTCACAGTGCCTCTGCCTACCAATGCTCAACTGGTTTCTGCTCCCGGTGCCTCAGTTGGAAGCCGAGAGGTTACTTGGCAGCTCGATGATCTGCCAACCGATACAGTTGGTGAAGTCAAGATGACGTTGCGCGTACCTGGTGGTACACCATCAGGATCGTTACTCGAGATTCGTAACGCCGAATTGCGGGGCATCTTGTTTGGATTGGAACAATCAACGAAAGCTACGCACGTGGTTCCGGTGGGTAACTCGCCGCTAGCTGTAGAGTTATCCGTTACGCCAGACTCTGCAACAGGAGGAGATACGGTCAGTGCCCGATTTACTGTAACGAATACTGGTACAACCTTGCAGCAAGCTGTTGAATTGGACCTGCTGTATCCATTTGGCCTGAATCGTTTGTCCCCACCCAACGTGGCTGGCGCAAGCTGCCTCGGAAATACGTGTGATCCATCTGACCGAGCTGTTTGGGCACTCGGCAACATGGCAGCTGGAGCCACTCAAACTATCGAGATCTCACCAACACTGCGAAGCGATGTTATAGAAGGCACGATCATGGACTGGCATGCCCGAGTATCTGTGGCTGACGGTCTGCAACGCCGCGTGCAGAAATCAGTCGCTATCGGAAGCGAGTTCGACTTTGGACTCCCACCAGGTGGCGGCAGTACACCTTCACCGGAAGTGGACCTGGTAGTGTCGTGTATTGGCAGTACCGGCAGAGTTGATCTGAACATCGACAACAACCAGTCAGCGACGTCCGTATATCGTTTGGAATTGCAGGGCCAGTCAGCGCGTCAAGCGCCCGTGTTATTCGAAGACTGGCGCCGCATTCCCATTACTGGGCGACCTACAGGCACCTACACCTCAGTTGTTAAACGAGACGGCCAGACAATACTATCCGAAAACCTTGCGATCAATTGCAGTAGCCCGGCGCCGACAGTCAGCAGTCCTGAGGTCAGAATTCTGAACGCCTGCAGGAACGGTAACGGATACGTTCTGTTCCAAATGGTGAACCCCACAGCCTCTACGCGCGGATATGTCATAGAGTTCGACGGTGTCCCCAACCGTTCTACAAGTGCTGCACGCTACGGACAATCGGTGCGCGCCACCACTGGGCGACCTGACGGAACCTATAACTATTTGGTGCGGTCCGGTTCCACCATCGTGGATGATGGACAGGTGACAGTGGATTGTGATTGAAATTGGCTGATGACAGCCACAACTCACAGCCCAACACCATTTGATATTTACCAACACCATTTGATATTTACATGACAGCCTTTCAGCAGAATGGCTTTACGTATTTGTTACCACGACATCCTCGTCTAAGGGAAGCATCGAAGGAGCGGGATCGCTATGGTTGACGCGTCCGTAGACACGATTAGATACTATTCCACTGCCGACTCTGAAGGAAATTCTGAAGTCAACCTTGCCTCATCCTGCCTAGCAGGCTTAGAGCGAGTCGATTTGAATATTGTGAATACCCAGACTGCCAATTCAGTATCATCAACGCCTGTCGATCGGATAATGGCTAGGTTCTGTTCCAGTTTGTAAACTCATCCTCCACCACCTGCGGTTATGTCATAGAGTGCGATGATGTACCTAACCGTTCCACCAGCGCGGTACCTTTTGGGCAAGCAGTACGAGCCAAAACAGGCCGACCCGATGGTACCTACAACTACCTGGTACGCACAGGTTCAACGATTGTCGATACCGGACAGATTACTGTAGATTGTCACTCATGATTTACCCCTACGCACGCAATGTTGGTCGTCTATGGACTAGTTGCGCAATACTACTGTCAATTTCAGCTTTGTTCTCCACTACACATGCGGAATCTGGCATTACCTACCGAGGTGTAAATCTGTCCATTGCCGAATTTGGCGAAAACCATTTGCCTGGCAATTACGGGACGGACTATATCTACCCAACAAACGCTGAACTTGATTATTTTATCGGCAAGGGGATGAATACATTTCGTTTGCCGTTTCGGTGGGAGCGCCTTCAGCGAGAGCAGTTCGTGCCCTTCTTTAACGATGAGCTTGATCGTCTGCGAGGCTTTGTGAACGCCGCAACCAATCGCGGTGCAACAGTTATTCTTGACCCGCACAATTACTCGCGCTACTACGGCTTTGTCATAGGAGAAAGTACTGTTCCTACTGCGGCGTTTGCAGACTTTTGGTCGCGACTGGCAAACGAATTCAAGTTCAATCCTTTGGTGATTTTCGGCTTGATGAACGAGCCACGGGACATGACTACAGAGCTGTGGTTACAAAACGCAAATAGCGCCATAGCAGCTATCCGTGATAGCGGAGCAACCAACCTCATTCTGGTACCCGGAAACGGCTACACCGGCGCTCACTCCTGGAACCAGGATTATTACGGAACCCCCAACGGCACGGTTATGCTAAATGTGTTTGATCCACTTGACAACTACGCCTTCGAAGTACATCAGTACCTGGATCAAAACCATTCAGGCACCTCAGCCCTGTGCGTCAGTAGCACGATCGGTTCACAGCGCCTTGCAGACTTCACTCAATGGTTGGAGAACAATGATAAACAAGGATTTCTTGGCGAATTTGGTGGCGGATCAAATCAGACCTGTCTAAATGCTATCGGCGATATGCTTGGCTATTTGCATACTCACTCAGATGTATGGCTTGGCTGGACCTACTGGGCCGCAGGACCCTGGTGGGGAGATTACTTCACATCAATTGAGCCTGAAAACAACGGCACCGACAAACCGCAGATGAATGCTCTCGAGCCGTATTTAGCCAATATTAATATCGTATCTTCATGTCTGGCAGGATTGGGCCGGGTGGATCTGAACATTGTTAATAACCAAACTACATCTTCGGTGTATCGCTTTGAACTACAAGGCCAGACTGCCCGACAAACCTCGGTAATATTTGAAAACTGGGGGCGTATACCTATCACCGGACGTCCCGTTTGCAGCTACTCGGTGGTGGTTAAGCGCGATGGTGTGATCGTACTGTCAGAGAATATTTCCATCAACTGCGATGATCCAGTTCCAACCGTCAGTACACCTGAGGTCACTATCCTCAATGCTTGCCGTTCAAACAACGGCTATGTGCTGTTTCAGATGGTGAACCCGAGCTCCACCACTTGTAATTACATACTTGAGTTCGAAGGCGTACGTAACCGTTCGACCAGCGCCGCACCCTTCGGTCAATCTGTGAGAGCGACAACAGGACGACCCGATGGGAGCTATAACTACTTGGTGCGCACTGATTCGAAGGTGGTAGATTCCGGAGTTGTGACGGTAAATTGCGATTAAAGGTGCTGTTTAAAACAGCACCTTTTTCCATTTTTACAAATACAAATCGGTTTTCATGGTCAATTGTCAATCACAATCGACAGTAATTGAGCCAGTGTCAATCACTGTAGAGCCCGTACGCACCAGATAGTTATAGGTTCCATCTGGTCTGCCGGTTGTAGCCCGTACCGTTTGTCCAAACGGCGCGGCGCTGGTAGAGCGATTAGGCACTCCGTCAAACTGGATAACATAGGGACGCGTAGATGCTGTGGGGTTCACCAGTTCGAATAACACATAACCGTTATTATTTCTGCACGCATTCAAAATGGTGACTTCCGGTGTACTAACCGTCGGTGCCATTGCGTTGCAATTGATGGTCAGATTTTCCGTCAGTATGGTTTGTCCGTCTCTTTGGACTTCAGCTGTATAGGTGCCCGCGGGGCGGCCTGTTATGGGCATTCGGCCCCAGTCTTCAAACGCAACAGTGGTCTGCCGAGCTGACAGACCTTGAAATTCAAATCTATAGACAGCGCTAGCAGTCTGATTGTTGACAATATTCAGATCCACTCTGCCGTTGCCAGCAAGACAGGAAGAAACGATATCTACCTCCGCCGATGGAGTTCCGCCACCTCCACCTCCCAGCAATACAAAGTTGCAACCGGGATCAGGCGCAGGATCCATCACCACCCACACGACATTCCACTGACTGGGGAATGCCGTTCCGTCGAATACTGAATAGCTACCATCCCCACGACCAGCGAAACCGATACCCATGAAACCTTCACTGGCAGCGGAACCCCTATCATTGTTAAATCCTGAACCAAGACTGAGCGATTGATCTTGCAGGAGCATGGCAACTCGGTGACCCCATGCAGAACCCGCGTCATCATAAAGCCAACCGTAAATTGCCCCTTCGATCAATGTCGATGGAGTTGGCGAATTCATAACAGAACTTGCCGAAACATGAAGATTCTCTGCATAGGGAAGGAACTGACGGCAGTTGCCTCCATTAGTACCCGCACCATCACCAATAACCGGGTGATTGCTGATCCGAGAAAAAGAGCCTGTGCCTGCGAAGGGTGGCGCCGAGACATTGGCAGGCACTGTGTGCGCCCAGAAATTATTAGCTGCCATGTATTCTGCGTAGTTCTCCGCCATCATGTTGAGGTTGGATTCCACCCCTTCTAATGGCAAACCGAGCACCGTACCATGAGCAGGATAATTCACATTGTGACGTGCAGTACGCTCAGCATTGACCAAAAACAGTGCCCGCTCAGAGGCAGACATTGCATCCCATACTGCCTGAGATGGCAGGTCTAGATTACCGAGCGCATTGGCCGTGACGCCATGCTGCGTCTCTTCCGTTCTACGCGCATTGTTGAAGGCCGCCTCTATCGCAGCCACTCCTGTATTTCCACCAGAATTGAAACTAATATCGGCAGTGGGGTTGGGAGGTGATAGTGCAAGCGCTGTAGTGGAGATAAAAAACGCAGCTATTGCAAGTAATGCGATGAATGTGGTGTGTAATTTCATGTCTGATTTCCAATTAGCTTGTTGAAGCCATACGGCTGGAGTTAAACAGTTAAATTAACAAACGACTAACTTCTATACTTATCAATCATGCAAGAGTCAAAATTGTACTTAAGATTCTCATCAAAATACATAGTTTAGCTTTCGAGTCTCAACTTTTATTTGGCAGTCAATTGTAATTCGCAGAAGATATGTAGATGAAACCATCCATACCATCGTCTAATAAATAGTCAATTCGTTGCAATGTAACCCGAAACCATCGCCGGTTCTCCATTGATTACTTTCAGACGCCATACCGCATGCCAGTTTGACTCGCATGGAGTCTGAAGACGAAACAGTGGTTTGTAACTAACTGAAACTGTCAACTTGGTTAATATCTATACTTTTGGCTAGTGCTCATAGTTTGTTTGAACAGACCTTCACATGGTCTACTTCGCCCCGAGTGCGTGATTGGATTTTGACCTTAGATTCGGGGGGTGTTGATCGTGATTTGTAATTAACAGGATGTTCGACAGCTCGTAATTCACGGCTGCCTGCCACCAAATAATTCAAACAACCATGGAATCAATTATGAGTAGCAACTCACGAACACCTGGAATGGAACCTCACGCGGCACCATATTCATGGTGCATTTTAATTACGCTTCTGACTGCAGCGTTTACCATACCTGCTGGAATCGCCGCTCCCTGTACAGCAAGCGGCAGTATCACCGTTAATTCAGAATCCGGGCTGAACGACGCTATCAGCTGTTTCAATCAGCAAATGCCACCGGGCGATCACATCATCAGTGTGGGGCAAGATATCACCACAGCAACTGCAACACCATTTACACCTATAACACTAAGCGCTATGTCACAGCTCACAATACAAAGCAGCGATAGCATTCAGAAAACTTTGACAGGCTTTGGATCCAGTCAGACCAGTACCGCGCCTTTGCTGACCGTCAGTGGTTCCAGCCAAGTTAACATCAGAAATATAAGGCTGCAGGCGGCTCCTGGTCCGGCGGTACTGGTCACCGGTGAAGCGCTGTCGGTTAATCTGGACACTGTGAGTTTATTTGACAATGGTATCGGATTAAAGCTTGAGCATGGGCGAACCACTATGACTGACTCCGACGCCACTGGAAACCGTCGAGAAGGTATTGAAATACGTAACATCGGTGACGAGTTTTTAGGAACTGCCGCTGCATTGGAATTGCGCAGCTCATCGATTTCCTTTAATGGTGCCAATGGTATTAGTGCCGGTACGATAAACGGACTTATGAGTCATTTAATAGTAAATTCTGACATTGCAAACCACTTCAGCGGTAATGGTATTGAAGTGACAGCCACTAACCTGACGATTGAAAAATCGCACATCTACAACAATGCTCAGGACGGCATCAAAACATTCACGACTGACATGACTTTGATCGACAGCCTGATCGAGAACAATAGCGGCATAGGTGTTTCACTCGATAGTGAAATAATTGAAGGCACACGATTGACGAATAACGGAATTTATAATAATTCAGTAGGAATACAGGCTCTTAACACACCTCTGAGGATCGATCGATCAACGATATTCTCAAACGACTCAACGGGTGTCAGTCTTGCTGGATTTGGCCCGATAAATTTAAGTAACTCCACGGTTTCGCAGAACGACGGTGACGGTATCGTTGCGTCAAATGGCACGGATCTCACTATCCTATCGTCGACCATTTCCAGAAACTCAGGCGATGGCGTCGTAGGCAACCCTACTGTAAGAGTCGGTTCAAGTATCCTGGTTGGTAACGACACCAGTAACGCAGGCTTCAGTGACTGCGCCGATATCTCGCCTAGCATGATTGTAGATCTTGGTGCGAATTTCGATGGTGATGACACATGTCCCATGTTTGATTCGGTGTCTCCAAGCTTGATATCGATGGATGAGGACAATGGTTGCGACACCCACTTACCAGACAGCCGTTGCGTACTCACACAACGACTTCTAGCAGGCAATCCGGCTATTGACAATGGTGACTGCACCGGTTTTCAGAGTCAGGCACGGGTGATAAGTTTTGACCAACGAGAAGTGCTTCGGGAGTCCAAATGCGACGCAGGCGCTTACGAGGAATCCCCCAAGGAGCTGACTCTGGTTTCTTCTTGCCTGGCTGGAAATGGACGAGTTGACCTGAACATCATCAACACAGACACGACAACTTCTGTGTATCGCATGGAGTTTGAAGGCTTAACAACAAGAGAACGCACGGTGAACTTTGAAGACTGGGGAAGAATCAGTGTTACCGGTCGTCTGCCAGGTAGCTATTCAGTGGCCGTAGAACGAGACGGCGCCGTGATTCTGAACACGTCTGTTTCAATCAATTGTGCACTTACTGTTCCGCCAGTTAGTAAGCCAGAGATTACCATAGTCAACGCGTGCCGAGGTAATGGCCCCAACAGAGGCCAAGTGTTTTTTGAGTTCGTAAATCCCACTGCTGCAGCCAGAGCCTACGTCATCGAGTTTCAGAATGTGCCTAATCGCTCCACCACAGCTGCACCTTTTGGACAGGCAATTCGAGGAACCACCGGCAGACCCGACGGCACCTATAACTACCTCGTTCGTGTTGGTTCGGCGACCGCGGATTCGGGGTTAATTGAGGTTGATTGTAACTAACGACTTCCCTTGTTTACCGCCACTGGACAAGGTGGCGGTAGAAACTGCAACTACCGTATGAACGGATGGCACTTGATCTATCCGCAATCCACATTCACCCATCCATTTTCAACCACCGAATCTTCAGACAATACTACATACCTGTATGTACCTTCTGGCCTGCCAGTCGTCCCCCGAATGGCCTGCCCATATTCTTCTGTTGTGGTGGAGCGATAGGGCACATTCTGAAACTCAATGACGTAGGCTCGTGAACTGTTAGTGGGATTTACCAGTTGTAAATATACTTGCCCATTACCTTGCAAGCTTGCGAGACATTCTGCAGTTGTTCAGCCAAATTTAACAATCCTACTTTATGTGAAATGATTTTCTGGTTACTATCGATCATGAGGGTTGTCTCTTAAGTTTTAATGAAAAGGTTGCACTTCCATTAAAACCGGTAACCCTCACTTTTTTCAAGTCTGTTACAAAACTTGATTTTGAAGTAAAGTGTCAGATTAAGTCTGAACTTCTAAACGTTAGCTGCTACCAATGTCATGGAACTACCATCGGGTGCTTGAATATTCAGTGTGCCTTGTTCATAGCGCGCATCACTACCTGCATTAGTATTGCGATTTTTTCACCGGTACTCACCATTAGCGTGCGTCCTTGTGTCCAAGTCGAATTTACAGAGTAAGCAACAACGAGGCTACGCTCAAATTTTTTCTCAGCTTTTGCGCTAATCAATCGCTTATAGCTTGAAACTGTTGTTGTCTCTGCGCTGTTCAAATTTCTGTACGAACTGACTGACCATGAACTTCTCGATTGCTTGCTATCCAACTATTCTCTTTTCGTTCCAGAGAATTCGAGAAAAGTTCCGTTGACGCCAAGCTCGGAATAGTTGATGTATTCCACCATTGATGAGTACCTGTCGGATTCGCCCGTAAACGCACCGTTATAGACATCATTATTCAACCGACAATTTTCCAGTAAACCCTCATCAACATGCGATTCAGAACTTCCATTCAATCCATAATTAATATAGAAAGTACCGCCAGAATTACACTGAACGCGCCTGTAGCCCGACCTCGCCAAGTCATTGGATTCCCAATCGATCAATGACATATCTGGTCGGTCAACAGCTGGGTCGCCTAAATCTATGTCTGCGTAGAATCCACCAACGCGACTTCGCAGAACGTCAAACGCGGTCCTGTCCACCAAGGTAAATGCGCTACACAGTATGTTCCGATAGTTATCAGTGTTTATTATCAAACCAGACACGGAATTCACTGTACGTTTAATTATGTCGGGCTCTACGTTCTCTGTGCGCGCAACTATTGTTTTTGCCCAGAATTTTTCTGATAAATTTTCCACGGCCCAATTCGGCGGTACGTATAAGAGACAAGCAAGTAACAACAGCCTGGTGCAGCTAAACCACCAATATGAAAATTCCGTCGAGCGTGAGTATCCTATTTTCATTGAATTTCAAAACCACTACCAGGGCTATTTCCATTGTCCGCACTGCAGCTGATGGGACCGACAAATACACTGGGAGCCACCTGTTGAGATTGGCCACTACCGTCGTCAGTTATGTTGTCGTTAGTTGTTACGTTAGCCTGTTGATTCAAACCGAATCCGCCATCTCCATCATGGATTGCTATTGACCTGTTTGATCCTGGGTTCCATACCGTGCTCTATGTTTGATACTAGGTTGGAATCTACACTGCCGCCACTAACTGAGTTGAACTGAATTCCACGAAGTACTTGTTGAATGTCCAGGCCTATCACATTGACATTGTAAGAATTACAGACCTCAAGACCTGTTTGCAGCGATCTAATACTGCCGCGTATTTGAACCTGACCTTCATCGCCAGGCATAACGCGAATAGTTATAGGATGTGTCGCGCTTCCAGTCTTATCAGCTAACACAACTGGCGCTCTGTAAACGCCTTGCATCAAGCAGAGTGTGTCACCAGCACTCATGAGGTCAATAGCAGTTTGAACGGACTCTAACGGTGTATTTGCACAAGCACCGTCATTGGCCTTGTCACCATCGGGTGGGACACACAACGAACAGGCAGTCGCGGACCCCGGCACGTACAATATCGGCTGGGTATCCTTCGCAGGTGGCAACGTAGCCATCCAAAATCCTTGCCCTGAGGTGACATTGCCAGCGACCCTGGCATCTATGTAGCCGCTGGTTGATGAATCGAAAATCCATACAGGCCCCGTTATCTGTCCGGCCGTTACAGCCGGATTCAAATCACATCCTGTAGAACACGGATAGCCCGAAACATCATTTGCCACTCGAAAATCATCAGTAGATGAAGGCTCGCCAAGCGGTGCACCAACTAGATTCCAGCCAATGCCGGATACACTGGCGTAAAGCGGCAATTGCACACAACTTGAATCAGGAACGCAGATGTCCTCAGTCGAGACATCTGCGGGCGGAAGCGAGTCTGGAAGGTTGGTATCAATACTGGCTCCCGTCGATTGACTGATCCAAAACGCCTGCCCAGCTTGCAGGGAGGTATCGATATCTGGGCTCAAATAGGTTGCAGTTGCGCTATCGTAGGTAAAGATAATCCAGGCGATACCAAAATAAACCGGTGCAAATGCATCTTCGAATAGTGAAGCAATCGTGACGCTGCTCGGATCAGCTGGGACCACCAGCAATTCCCACAACTTGTCATTCAGGGTGAAGGTTGCCGCAGCTGAGATGCCAGATATACTCGTTGCAGCACAAAGCCGCACTGACAACAACCATTGTTTCCGAAAAAGTGTAGCAATCACCGGAATGACCACACGTGACTTCCAGCTTCCTTTGATTGGGTCTTTCATTCACCCGCCAAATACCAACGAGGCATAACTAGAGTATTAAAAACCAGCGCGCAGCGCCAACAAATAACTGTCAGTTGTGGAATTTCGGGCTATTCCCTCGTCAAAGTGACACAACTCGTTCGACAGTTCTACAGGAACTCCGAGCTCAAAGTAAAGATATGTGATAAAGATTCAAAACAGACTTGCTTACATCGTTCATATTGCTCCACACACGTCAAAGTAGTGTATCGGTACTGAGATTTTTCACGGAGCATCCGGTGTTTTGGTATCAGTACCACAACATCTACGTCCAATCCGGTTGCTGATACGCTACTATTGGGAATCGGCAAGAAGTTAGAGCAGTTTCCAATTACCCTTAATCTTTGCGACTTGACACGTAATAAAGCATATCTATTAGAGCAATTAACCCACTGTAATTATTTGGTATTTGAAGAATGAAACGCTTAGCTGTACGATTACAAAACCGTATTTACCAGATTGTGAAATTACCATGATCCGTTTAATCAGATTCCGGACGTGTGTATTCGGTTTAACGTTATTAGCACTGTGTTCAGCTTCATTCGCACAGCAAAGCATCATGATTGCAGGTGATTCGATCTCTGCAGGATTTCTGCGCCCTAGCTACCGATTGCCCTTGCTTAATCAATTGGCAAGTTTAGGTTGTACCGTAGATATGGTCGGCAGCGAAACCCTTAGCTCCTTTAGCTTCAGGAATCCTACAGTGTTCCCAGGATCATATTTCCCCGGTTTTTCGCCTGCCGATGGATATGACACAGACCATCAATCCTGGCCCGGAATCACCGCAGGTGAATTTGCCACAGGTGCTTCACCATCAACGGTGACTGTATTACCCATTGCGACTTACGTGAACAATGAGCAGCCTGATTTTGTACTTATACATTTGGGCACTAATGATTTGTCTACAGGTTTATCGCAGGGTGATTTTTCTAATACGGCACTAAATAACATAGCGAATCAAACCGTGTCTGAAGTGCGAACGGTCATAGAGGACACAATTAATGCACATTCGAATCCGGCAAATCTGAGGATATTGGTCGCCAACCTGATTCCGTATTCCAAAGACGATTTAACAGTCAGCGAGACTCTGGCTGCAATGATTGGCTCTTATGCTATAACAGTGAAACTTGAAGGCATGGTGTCAGTTTTGGGAAATCCCAATGTCTTTCTGGTCGATACTCAGGGAGGTTTTGACACCAATACGATGACAACGGATGGCGTTCATCCGAATGCAACAGGTGAAAACCACTTGGCCAACAGATTTTTGCCAGCTTTGCGTGATGCTGGTTTGTGTGGTAACGGCGTAGTGAGTCAACCTGAATTGACCACACCCGCCCCTGGATCCAAATTACTTGATTCAATTGTCAGGTTCAACTGGGTTAGCAACGGTACGCAAGCGCTGAACTGGTGGGTGAAGGTAGGTAGTACTCCTGGCGGCACCGAGTACGCTGATAGTCAGCGGATAACCAACGGTTCAACTCGCGGATACAGAGCTGAAGGGTTACCAACGGATGGATCAACCGTTTATGTTGAGTTCTCTGCCCGAACATCTGCCGGATGGAATATACGCGACTTCGAATACACTGCTGCAGGAAGTGCTGGTTCGGCGCAAACCAGACTGACATCATCATGTCTGGCTGGTAATGGGCGTGTTGATCTTAATATTGTCAACACCCAGTCTTCCAATGCCGTCTATCGGCTGGAGTTACAAGGTCAGTCACCAAGGCAACGTACAGTATCGCCAGGTGATTGGGCCCGTATAGCGATTACCGGTCGACCACCAGGCTCCTATTCGGCCGTTGTTAAGCGGAACGGCGAAATCATACTGAATAAAGATATTGTAATCAGTTGCAATGCACCGACTCCTTCTGTTAGTAGCCCAGAGGTCACCGTTGTCAATGCTTGCCGTGCTGGCAACGGCCAAATCTTTTTCCAAATCACCAATCCAACGGCTCAGTCTCGAGGATATGTCGTGGAATTTTCTGGTGTAGCAAATCGATCAACCTCTGCAGCTGGTTTCGGGCAGGCATTGCGTGGTACCACGGGAAGACCTGATGGGACCTATAATTATGCGGTCCGCAGTGGCTCAACGATTGTGGGTTCCGGCTCAGTCACTGTCGACTGCTAGTCAATTCAAATTTACGCCCATCCAGGGACATTTTAGTGGTGATGTGGTTGCCTACGAACTGTTTGCCTGGGAAACTAATTGACACCAAATGCAGACCTGGCTGGCGACGGATTTGTTGATTCGAATTTCGCCAACAACTATTCGGCCTACTCCGTATGAAAATCACGGCCAATGAGCTAGGCATTAAGTCTGCCACCGATGATGCCCGCTTATTAATATCAAACGCGCTTCCGTGGATACAGTCCAACGGAGGTGCAGAGATAATATTCGAGTCAGGGCAGGACGTCGGCTGGTCCAATATCCTTCACCTGCCAGACAATACCCATCTCACCGCACTCGGGAATGTAGGTGTTTTCATGCTCGGAGATGAAGTATTCAGCAGATTCGTGAGAACCACTTCAGGCGCCACATGCGAAATCAATGGTCCATTCGTTTGGGATGCACAAGCACGCGTAACTCAGATTTTTATTGAGGCTCGTGATGACGCAAGACTGACGGTAGATGGATCAACCTTCATCTCCACTGGTGCAGATTTGACCACGCAAGGTCCGACCGGGGTACGTATTGGCACAGGTGCGAATTGCATTATTAACAACGTTTCAGGTAACGGAATAGGAAACCTTGTGCATTGGGCGGGAAGTAGCACTGCAGGTCCATCATTTGGGCGCCAGACGCACACTCGGCTAGACAACCCCGCAATGACAGCCGGAGTGTCACTAATTAACCATCACACAACAGATTTGACCATCCATGATATTGAGCAAACTCCTTATGCGAAGAATGTGATTGGCGGTCACTGTATTTCACTTCAAGGTGAGTCAATTAAAAACCCCAAACCAACGATCACCGGACTCAAGATCGACCGCATTCGTCTTACCGGACGCGAAGGCGTCGGGTGGGAGCCCGGCAACCCAAATGGTGCGACCGGCGACATGATTGCAATCCGTTCAGCGGACGAATGGTCGATAACAGATTTTGAATTACAGCATGGAGGCGAATTTGGAATTAGCGTGGTTCACGGCTCTCAGAATGGCTATATCGGTCCAGGCAAAGGGCTTGCTAAGATAGAGCATATGGACGGTTCAGCCATCGTTCTCGGTAGTAGTGCTACACGCGACGACGGTCATGGAGGCAAACTTCTGACTCAGCCTGCTCGCAATGTTCTGGTGGAGGACGTTGAACTGCATAATATTGGTGTTGATAATGCCCGAACACCACTTGGATTTTCCTCAATTTCGGGCATACGTGTGCTAAATGCGGTGGATTGTGAGCCGTTTCTCTCTTGCCTTGAGGTCTGAC